>NZ_WBYY01000019.1:0-29338 GCF_048985645.1 Exiguobacterium sp. A1_3_1
GGAGATGTGTATAAGAGACAGGTGACGGAAGACATCTCGCATTTATAGAAAAAGGACTCTTGAATGAGAGATATAGAAAATCAAATCTTGGAAATCGGTAGAAAAAAGAGGATTCCGTCAAACGTCTCCTTTCGAAATCTGAAGTACGAATCAAGTACCTCACAGCGGAGAAAGCATTACTAAAAAAGCTCGAAGCTCTCGAAAAAGAGGCGAAGTACCGAAATTAACGCATCTGAGTGCTGTCAGGCAATCAATGTTATCTTACGAAATCAATCATCGGACCGGTTCGTGACGACAATCAGTAGGCAGAACGCTTACCGTAAAATCGCTAAGCGACATATAAACATAAGACCGCACCAAATCACTTGAATCATCTGTTTGATCAGTAGGAGCCTGGTAAGGTATTCGTCACAGAGATCACTTATCTCCGTATTGAATCTGGCCAAACTGTTTATCTCTCTTGTATAAAGGATATCGCTATAACGTAAAATTATGGCACATCATGTTTCTAACAGCATCTAGAACTTGTCTTTCATGCAACAGATAGATTTGCAGAAGGACCCCCCAAGGAATAAAAACTCGGAAACTTAGACTGACCTAGCAATATGAGACACATATAAAACAACTTGATTAGGCTGCCTGTACACCGTATTTTTTCGGTGTCAGGTAGGCTAATTTTTCTTGGATTCGTTCTTCGTTATAGTAATTTAAGTAATTAGTAACTCGTTCAGAGACCTCATGGTCTCTTAGTGAATTAAATTTGATGTACTGGAATTCCTCGGACTTTAAATTAGAGTGGAGCGATTCGATAACTGCGTTGTCCCAACAGTTTCCTCTACGAGACATGCTGCTTGTTAGGTGATTCCTCTTAACGAATTCTTGAAAGGCGTATGACGTATAAACACTTCCTTGCTCCGAATGAAGGATGACTTCTTCGGGGTAGTTTCAATTCTCAAGCGCTATCTTCAACGTGTCGATCACAAGATGAGTTTGTTGATGCTCGTATAACTTGAGACTTCCATCTTCGTTTCGGCTTGATCCGACATTGGAGATGGTGTTTTTGCATGATTTTCTGCACGGTATTCCGATTGGCTTTCAACTGATAAATTTGTTATAACAATGCCTTTATTTTTCGATGTCCATTCTGACACTTCGTCTGGTTACTTAGTCCAATGATGGCTTTTTCGAGCACCGAGGGTGCTTTCACAGATTCTTTAATCCAACGGTAATAGTTTGCTCTTGGTACATTCAAAACGCTAGGAATGGCGGTGATTGTATACTTTTCCCGAAGAAACTCTACAATTTTTAAGACTGCTTTTTTCTCAACTCTCTTTCGATCTCCATGTACTTTTTTAAGATCTCATTTTCCATCTTCAGATGTGACTTTGTCGTTCTCCCTTATCATCCTCACTCGCAGAATCTGGACCATGTCCATAGGTATATTGTTTATCGATCGGCTGATCAAATCGATAATGTTCGTTAGAGCATACCATTTCATCCATGTTTTGATTTGAGATTCATTTTTGATTCCGTACTTCTCCATGATCTCTTTCGTCGTTAACTTACCACTCAGCTTATCTTTGACTACTGCCCATTTCACTTCACTTGAATATACGTTTTTGCCCATGCAAAAACATCTCCGATGTTAGTACTTTTTAAAAGTGTACCACTCCGGAGGTGTTCTATATTGTCTCAAAATTTTAGATTAGTCCAACTATGATAAATTCTGATCAAGGTTTCTATGATACACATCCTGCTTATCAAACGCGCACCCGTGAAATGGGAATGCTTCAATCTATGTCTCGTAGAGGAAACTGCCTCGATCATATCCCGATTGAAACAATCTTTGGGTACTAAAAGATTATACCGATTATAAACTGGCCTCTGACCTCGACAAGGTTTGTGACATGGTCAAAGCCTAAATTAAAAATAGCGAACGAGGACAATGGACACACAAAAAATGACTCCGGTACAATACCGAAGTCATTTCATAATAATTCACAATATAAAGAATACTTTTGTTATTTGTGTAAAATCTAAAGCTAATTTCGCAATCCACAGTTTATTACTAAGGTTATATTTCAACTCTAATCAATTAGAAACTTTTAGTTATTTACCAAGAAAAAATCAAGACAAGGATAAACTTTTTATAAACTAGTCAATTCATCACAAGAAATAGATGACATAATAAATACGATAAATTTATACAATTAAAGAATTACTATTACAAATAGAACAATCCGTAGGAAAATGATTATTTGGTTTTATTTCTTTAATTGAATAATCACTAAAATTAACAAATAAAAATTTGTCTAGTAATAAACTTTTTTCAGGATTCGCTAAAAACTTTAATACCTCAAAGGAAAGTACACTTGAAATAAAATCACTCATACTTGAAATGGTACTCTCTTTATAGTGATTTTTTAAGGGTGTACCAATATCATCAAATTCATCTTTTAATTTTTTCTCATTGCAACTAAAGCACTTTGTAAATCCTGGAATTACCAGTGGATCAATTCTTCCTACGTGTCCAATATATCCTCCACCAAAAAATGTCGGGATGTTATTTTCAAATATGTATTTTTCAATTAAACTAGTTTTTATATCATCTGCACAATTTATAATCAAATCAACATCTTTTAAAATACTTAAGTCTTCTATTTTAGTAACATATTTATTTATTGCTAGTACATCGCTATCTTCAATTCTATCTTCTATGTGTTGTTTAACAACCTCTACTTTCAGTTTATTTATATGTTTCAAAGAAAACAAAGGTTGACGTGTTAAATTAGATTTTTCGACAATGTCATTATCAATCAGTACAAAATTTTTTATTCCATTAGAAACTAATTTACTGATGACACTAAAACCCATAGTTCCAGATCCAATAACACCAATTTTTTTATTCATAATATTTTCTTGAATTTTATATCTATTAATAGAATCAGTTTCAAAAATAGACAAAAGAGGAATAATTCTTCCGAAATCTTTCTCTAAATAGTCCGGCTTGTAGTAATCAGAACTAATAATTTCGATATAGTTCTCTGTTTTCAAAAAATTTATAATCTCGTCTGCCTCTTCAATATCATTAGGAAAATTCTCACTAATTTCTTGACGTAAAACGATTTCTTCACATAAAGATTCAATTTTTTTTAATATGAATATACCTAAATCGTTCATGTCGTACACTATTCCCTCAAAATTATCCTCCCATACACGTGAAAGGGTGGCTTTTTTGATTTCTTCATTCAAAAAAACTTTTACATAGGGTTTGAACTGTACAATACTCATTCTAATCCTCCTCAATTTAAATCTTTTTCAAAATAAAGAGGGACCTATGTAGGTCCCTTTGAAAATTAACTGAAAAAAATATTCCAATGACATTGAGCTAATAATTTTTTTCCGTTTGTAGCTTTCATTTTTTACATCCCCCTTACTTTTATGTATTTTAATTACAATAAAATAATACCATACATTTTTTAAATTGTAAACTTTTTATAAATTATTCTGATAATCAGTGATTTAAAAGCATTTCAAAATTATTTAATGTAAGCTCAAACTGCTTTAAAGCTGAAATAACTGGTGCTTTCGTTGTCATATCAACCCCTGCAGCTTTTAATACTTCGATTGGATAATCACTTGATCCCGCTTTTAAGAAATTGTTAATATATCGCTCTACAGCAGGTTGTCCTTCTTCTAGAATCTGATCCGTCAAAGCAGCGGCAGCAGAAATGCCCGTTGCATACTGATAGACATAATAATTGTAATAGAAGTGTGGAATCCGAGCCCATTCTAGACCGATTTCTTCATCTAATACAATTTCTTCTCCGAAGTATTTTTGATTCAACGCATAATACGTTGACGTTAGGAATTCCGGTGTCAGCGATTGTCCAAGACGAGCCGCATCATGAATTGCATGTTCGAACTCGGCGAACATCGTTTGTCGGAACAATGTTCCGCGGAATGTTTCGAGTTGATTGTTTAATAGATAGAGTTTTTCTTTACGATCCGTCACTTTCTTCAATAGATAGTCGTTCAACAATGCTTCATTCGTCGTTGAGGCGACTTCTGCGACGAAGATTGAATAATCACCATATGGATACGGTTGAGATTTCCGCGTGTAATAACTATGGACGGAATGTCCGAATTCATGTGCGAGTGTAAAGAGGTTGTTGATGTTGTCTTGCCAGTTCATCAAAATGAACGGCTGTGTATCATAAGCACCAGAAGAGTAGGCTCCGCTCCGTTTACCACGCGTCTCCCGGACATCAACCCAACGTTCAGACAATCCTTCTTCGAGAATGTGCTTGTACTCTGCTCCGAGCGGTGCGAGCCCTTCCACCATCAATTGTTTCGCTTCCTCGTAAGAGACTTTCATCTCCACCTCAGAAACGAGCGGTGTGTACATATCATACACGTGTAGTTCATCAAGTCCGAGCACTCGCTTACGTAGGGCAACATAACGATGAAGCAATGGTAAATGCTCATGTACCGCTTCAACTAATCCATCATAGACGGACTCAGGAATCGCATTACCGTGTAAAGCTGCTGCACGTGCCGATGGGAACTTCCGGACATCCGCATAGAAGTTGTCTTTCTTAACTGACCCCGCAAGTGTCGAAGCGAGCGTATTCGTGTATTTCGCATATGTTCCATACATCGCTTTAAATGCGGCTTCACGGACCGAACGATCAGATGACTCCAGGAATGTGATGAAGCGACCATGTGTCAACTCTGTCTCTTCTCCATCTTCCCCTTTGATTTTCGGGAATGTCAGATCTGCATTGTTCAACATACCGAACGTCGTACCGGATTGACCGAGTACTTCTCCTGCCTTTGCAAGAATCGCTTCTTCCGCTTCCGTCAGGACGTGTTCACGCTCTTGATTCAATTCATCAAAGGCATGACGATACATTGCAAGATCTGGATTCTCATTAAGATACGTCTCAATAGTTGACTCAGGTACAGCTAACAATTCTGGTGTCATGAAAGCAAGTGTTGCTCCGATTTGCGACGCGAGCGTCCGAGCACGGTCATTCATAGCTTGGTAGAAGCTGTCTGCTGTATTTTCGTCATAACGCATGTGCGCGTATGTATAAAGCTTATAAAGGCGTCTTGAGACTTCGTCGCGTAACTGTAACCCTTCATAGAGTGTTTCTGCACTCTGTCCAAGACGACCCTTATACTCGACGAGTAATGGAAGCATCGCTTTCACCGATTCGAATTCTTCTTCCCACGCTTCGTTCGTTGCGTAAATCGACTCTAGATTCCATGTTTCTGTAACGTCAACATCTTGACGTGTTAATACTTCTGCCATTTCCCTCACTCCTTTAATTCAGTTATACCTGTTTTCTTTTCGACAAACAATCGAAGTGCTCCTGCTAAAACAGCTTATTCGCCTCCTCGATCCGTTCCATCCATTCTCCGACGAGAGCATCAATCAAATCTCTTTCAATCGATAGATTCAATTGGTAAAGCAGTTGATTTATGGCATGTTCTATATGGATTGAAGTATATCTCCCTTTTAGCTTTAAAAAGACTGCGATTTGAAATTCAAAGGGATGGACAGGGAGAAATAATAGACGTGTGATCGGAAGAAACACAAATGAGGGAAGGTTTTGTAGATGGAGACCTGCTTGATACAGTGGGGTCTTGAGAATGCGTGGAGGTAATGAAGGATAAAAAGGACGTCTCCGATAGCGATGAACGATCCCTTGCCATCGAGCGATTGAAAATTTCCGAGGAAATGATGAAGGCTCTGTCGAGAGAAAATCAGATAACGAGAGCGATTGAACCGTGCAATAGGCATGGTGTTTTGCAAAAGGAACTGGATGTCGAAATCTCCGGATTTGATTCTCGACGATCAGATCCAAATAATCATTTTGTAAAAATGCTTGTCGCATCCAACCCTGCAATCGCAACGTGACACCATGTGAAGGATGAAATCCGATCCACCGAACCGTTTGTTCTTGTTTCGCATCAAGTAATGCTCGTCTCATCCATTCCTCTGCCGACATCGGAGAACGTTGAATCTCAATTCCAAGTTTCTGTTCTGGTATCCACAGGTCAAAACGTCTCTCTCCAGTCACCCATTCAATTTCGACTTGGATACCTGCATTTATTAAAGAATCGGCAATGCGCTTTTTCCAGGACATATGCACACTACTTTCTCCTGAACAAGCTGAGATATGTGCAAAATGTGGTCGTCGTCCTTGCCTGACGCGCAAGGGCTTCAGGCAATACGGACAACGTAAGGACATCGCTTTTAATTCATGGATGGGAAATCTGTGAATCATGATGCGTTTACCAGAAGCATCAATGGCTTCAAACATCTGAATCGTCCCCTTTTTCTAGAGTAACGGTGAGAATAAACGTGAAATCGATTCAATCAATCGACGGCGTAATGGACGCCGATGGAACATATCAGCATCAACTTGTGTCGAATGGCTAAAATCTTCATAAAAATCACGTGTTAGTTCATGGACAGAGTTCGTTCCATATAAGAAAGCATTCACTTCGAAATTCAAATGAAAACTACGTAAATCCATGTTCGCTGTCCCAATCGTTGCGATGGCGTCGTCCACAACGATGACTTTCGAGTGCATGAATCCTTTATTGTACTCGTAAATTTTCACACCAGCTCGTAGCAAGTCATCAAAATAAGAACGGCTCGCAAAAAATACGATTTTATGGTCTGGAAAGCTCGGTAGCAAAATACGGACATCAATCCCTGCCATAGCAGCTGTCTTCAGTGCTGTCATCAGGTCTTCATCCGGTATCAAATACGGAGAAGCAATATAGACTGATTCACGCGCTTCCGTGATGAGCCCGAAGTAAAGTGATTTCATTGCCTCATGTGGCTCATCAGGACCGCTCGCAATGATTTGAACACCCCCTGTTGCTTCTTCAACGTACTCAAGTGGCTCCATGTAAAACGGTGTAAACAGCCGTTCACCTGTCATGTAATACCAGTCTTGGAGAAAAATCAGTTGGAGTTCAGAGACAGCCTCTCCCCTTACGAGAAGATGGGTATCACGCCAAAAACCAAAATGTTGATCGCGACCGATATACTCATCCCCAATGTTGATTCCGCCTGTAAATGCAACCGTTCCATCGATGACGACAATTTTCCGATGATTCCGGTAGTTCGATTTACTCGAAATAAACGGTAAGACGACAGGGAAAAACGCGCGAACCTCAACGCCAGCCGCCTGCATCTTCTTGAAATAATGCTTATCCGTCGAAAAACATCCGACGGCATCATAAAGAAAACGGACCTCGATTCCTTGCTCGGCCTTTTCAATCAACGCTTCCTGTAACTGAAGCGCAAGTTGATCATCCCGTACGATATAGTACTCCAAATGAATATGATGCTGTGCTTGACGAATCTCTTCTAAAAGAATCGGAAACTTTTCCTGACCATTCGTCAAGATTCTTGTATGTGTATTATACGAAATCGGAAGACGACTGATTGAATCGATAAGTGTCACAACTTTTCCATAACGCCCTTCTTGGAACACTGATTGGTGTACCCCTGCCTTAAACTGGGTACGATATTTAATGTAAGACTCCTCATCAAGCATTGCCTTCAGTCGAAACATTCGTTTTCGGCGGTAGTTCTGACCAAATGTGAAATACACGAATACGCCAACGACAGGCAATGCCATCATGACGAGTGCCCAGACGAGCGTTCGTTCTGGGTTCCGATTTTCGAGTAGAATGATGACGAACACGCTCATGACGACCAAAATGATGACGATGGACAGCCAACCTACCATGTAGACACTCCAATAGTAGGATAAAAAGGCAATCAAGCCGATGGTCAAGATGAGGGTCATGAGAAGTTGTACACGTCGTAGCATGAGTCCCCCTCCTTTTATGTAAGTAGTACAAATCGTATTTAAACTGATGACAGAAAGGAAGCGTTTAAATGGGTACGTATATCATTACTGGTGCAACAAGTGGAATTGGTGAGGCAACTGCGCTTCAACTCATCCGGGAGGGACATACTGTCCTTGCGATTGGTCGTAATGAAGAAAAAGGATCCTCGCTTGAATCAAATGGAGAAGGACGTTTATATTTCTTCCCTGTCGACTTAACTGATTCCTCTGCAATCGATGCGTTCTTTGAAGAAACACAAGAAGATTTCCCAGAAATCGATGGTATTTTCAATAATGCAGGTACTTTCGGTAAACCCGTTGCACCTGAACGTGTCTCCGATCAACAAAAAGAAGTATTTCAAGTGAACTATCACGCACCCGAACGAATCATCCAGCTTGCGACGAAACGCTTTTCAAAAGGTGCTTCCATCGTCAATAATAGCGCCATCGTTGGTCATGTTAAGTTTCCAGCAATGCTATTGCCTTACGCTTCGTCTAAGAGTGCTTTACTGACGCTAACAAAGACATACGCCGCCCGCTTCCATGGTAAGTACCGATTTAATGCGATTTGTCCGGGACCAGTCGATACAGCGCTCAGTCATGCGTTATATGGCGGGAAAGATAAATTTGACCTCGCAATGAAACATCACCTTCGAGGTGAGCCTGCACAACCTTCTGAAATCGCTGAGGTCGTTTGTTTCTTATTATCAAACAAAGCGAGTTACATCAACGGTCAAGCGCTCATCGTAGATGGAGGCTATACACTCACTTAATACCAGAACAAAAGGAGGTATCACGATATGTGATCCTCCTTTTCCTCGCACTTTTTCTGACCTTAGTTCGGAAAATGTTTCCGAATGAACGGAAAGACATCTGAAGCAATGATCTGTTTCCCGTATTCAGCTACAGGATGTATTGTTTGTTCGCTGAACTGGAGATACTCTGCGATTAAACTCATGACGTTTTCTTGCGCTTCTACGTTCACATCATCTTCGAAATGAACATGCAGTAAATAGAGCCCATCTTTTTGATAAAGCGCTGTTTCAAGTTCTGCGAATACAGGAGCATTCGCATATTGACTGAGCGCGATGATATGTTCGAAATCGCGAGTTTCAAATAAAACATCTTGGCTTAACTCTGTATCTTTATCTTCTGTCTCAGACATCGCTGATCGTAAAAGTGAATCGAGTTCGTCTTCATCGACTTGCTCGCCATCAACTGCATTTTTCGCGATCGTTACAGTGACTTCAAGACCTTTTTCAAATGCTTGCACTTGTATCCACAGTGGACCTTCGAAGGAGATGGACTCTTTTTCATTCGCTTCGTCCATCATCTGCCAGAATAACTGTTCTCCCCGTTCCCGGTTATACCAAATCTCATCTCGGGCAAAACCACGGCGTTCGATGTCGGTGTACGTGATGAAGAACTTGACCGTATTGTCATTGACGCGTTCGATTTTCAAACTGTCCACTCCTTTCTTCTCGTTCCTTATCTAGAATACGAACGAGGACATAACTTGGATTCATGGTTTTGAATCCGAAGGATATATTTCTATTCCTTTGTTATCTTTATTTTAACCTTTTTTATCGGTAACAAAAAGCACACTGCTCACGAAGCAGCGTGCTTTTTGAAATTACTCGTTGACAAGACGCTGAGCTTCCAAAAGTTGGAACGTACGCACCTTGCGAGGTAAGAATCGACGAATTTCATCCTCGTTGTATCCCACTTGAAGGCGTTTTTCATCAATCAAGATTGGGCGACGCAATAATCCCGGGTATTCTTGAATCAAATCGTATAGATGTTGCAACGATAAGTTTTCAACGGAAACATCGAGTTTCGAGAAGACTTTTGAACGTGTTGAGATAATCTCGTCCGTTCCATCTTCCGTCATACGAAGAATCTGTTTGATTTCATCGAGCGATAATGGTTCAGAAAAGATATTACGTTCTACGAACGGGATTTCATGTTCTTCAAGCCACGCGCGTGCTTTCCGACAAGAAGTACAACTTGGTGAAGTATAGAGTGTTACCATTGAAAAACATCCTCCCCCTGATTTAACATCATTCAACACCTATGTGAATAAGCAGATATTGATGATGGTTCTATTACTTGACAGTTTACATCTAATAAAGCAGAAAACCTAGCTTTTTTCTAAAGATGAAAGAACTTTTCGTAAAAAAGCTTGTTAAAGCCACCACGTGGCTTTAACAAGCTGGCGTGTGATCAAATGGCTGAGAAATCGTCTCTTTTGCTTTAGGAAGTTTCATTTCTTTCAGTTTTTTCTCTAAAATATCCCGCAAAAGGCGCTTCTTCAGCTTTTTCTTCTTGTCACGTTCTTTCATATTCCGACACCCCATTCGGCCCGAAACAGAACTAACAACCATACGAAAGCGAATAAATCATCTTCTACACTAGTAAGTATACCACGTATCTCAAAAATCTATTCCTACTTTAAGCAATTAAATATGTGAGATTGTCGATTGATAAATGAAAAACAGTTGCAATTTCTTTCAAATTTCTGTAGAGTATATAGAAATATCAACGCTCAGAAAGGAGTTTTTCATTCATGGCATTAACACTTGTTACGATTCTCGATCATCCGATCGCTCAAAAATATTTATCTCGTTCTGGCTTGAATCATGCGATTTCAGTAGCGGAACGCGCACTGACACTCGCTACGAAACGTGGTTTAGATGCTGACACTGCTACGAAGGCAGCACTCTTACATGATATTGGTCATTACGAATGGTATACCGACGGCACTTGGAACTATGATTTATATCGCCAAAATGATATTCATGCCATTAAAGGAGCTGAACGTGCTCATAAACTATTGATTCGCCTTGGTGAAGAACCAGCACGCGCAAAAGAAATTGCTCTCGCTGTTCTTTTGCATACGGATTCCTATCTCCCACCAGGTGCGATCAACCGAACACCTCTTCAACAACTTGTTCATGATGCGGATACGCTGGAAGAACAGCCGGGCGGACTCCATCATTACGAAAAAATTGACTTTGAAGAAGCCATGCGTCGTCTTGATGCGATCGATTCAGTCGTCCACCGATTTGCTCATCTACCGCGTATCGCATCAGAAAATTAAAAAGGCATTTCCACGATCAACGTGGAAATGCCTTTTATTTTAAAAAATTATACGAGTTGCGCTTGATACGCTTCAAGTTCTGCATCCGTCATCGAAACGAAGTGACCTGGCTCGATTTCACGAAGTGGTGGAATGCTCGAATCTTCATCCGATTTACCAACCGGTCCACTCGTCGGACGATCAAAGATAATCCGTTTACGTGTCCGCTCGTGCTCTGGATCCGGAAGCGGAATCGCTGATAGAAGTGACTTCGTATACGCATGAACTGGATTCTCATACAGACGATCTGCATCACACAATTCAACGAGGTGACCCTGATACATAACACCGATCCGGTCTGAGATATACTTGACCATCGATAAATCGTGGGCGATGAACAAGTATGTCAAACTGCGATCCCGTTGTAGTTTTTTCATCAAGTTGACGACTTGGGCTTGAATCGATACATCGAGTGCTGAAATCGGCTCATCCGCAATGATGAAGTCCGGCTCTACAGCAAGTGCGCGTGCGATCCCAATCCGCTGACGCTGACCACCTGAAAACTCATGCGGGTAACGACTCGCGTGTTCTTTCGTTAAACCAACAGTCTCAAGTAAATCATACACACGGTTATTACGCTCCTCTTTCGAGTTCGCTAAGCCATGGATATCGATACCTTCAGCGATGATATCACCGACTGTCATACGTGGATTTAAAGAGGCATATGGATCTTGGAAGATCATTTGCATCGCACGGTTAAACTTCAGTTTCTCTTTACGCGATTTTTTCGCGTGTACGTTTTCACCTTTGAACATGACTTCGCCGTCTGTCGCATCATACAAGCCGATGATCGAACGACCAGTTGTCGATTTACCGCAGCCTGACTCCCCTACAAGACCGAGCACTTCTCCTTCATAGATATCAAACGAGAGACCATCGACTGCTTTAACGACACGACCGCGACCAATATTAAAGTGTTGTTTTAAGTTTTTTACTTCAAGTAGTTTCTTACGGTTTTCCATTACTTCAGACCGCCTTTCAGAAGCGATTTTGAGAACACGCTGTCCGGACGGTATTTTAATGCCAAGTCACGGATTGCTGCAGGTGGTTCAACATAAGGTGCTTGTGGATGGAGCAACCACGTCGCCGCTTCGTGTGTATCTGAGATTTTGAAGAAAGGTGGTTCTTTCTCGAAATCAATCTTCATCGCGTATTTATTACGCGGTGCAAACGCATCACCTACTGGTGGGTGCATCAAGTTCGGTGGCGTTCCAGGAATTGCTGGAAGATCTTGCGAACGGTCATCAGATGGACGTGGCATCGAACCAAGTAGTCCCCATGTGTATGGATGACGTGGCTCATAGAAGATCTCATCTACCGTTCCTTTTTCAATCAATTTACCAGCATACATGACGGCTACACGGTCAGCCATGTTCGCTACGACACCTAAATCGTGTGTAATGAAGATAATCGCTGTACCCGTTTTTTGCTGGATGTCTTTCAATAACTCAAGAATCTGAGCTTGAATCGTAACATCGAGTGCAGTTGTCGGCTCATCCGCAATCAATACTTTCGGGTTACAAGCAAGTGCGATCGCGATGACAATCCGTTGACGCATCCCACCTGATAATTGGTGTGGGTATTGTTTCAGACGCGCTTCTGGGTTTGGAATCCCTACGAGTGTCAAAAGTTCGAGTGTACGTTTCTTCGCTGCGTCACCCGTTAAACCTTGGTGACGTTTTAAGCCTTCAGCGATTTGTTTATAGATTGTCATCGTCGGGTTAAGTGATGTCATTGGATCCTGGAAGATCATTGCGATATCACGACCACGGACTTTTTGCATCTCTTTATCCGAAAGTTTAACTAAGTCACGACCTTCGAATAAAATCTCGCCTTTCGTGATTTCACCTGGTGGGTTTGGAATCAAACGCATGATTGCTTTTGAAGTAACTGACTTACCAGAACCAGACTCACCAACGATTGCGAGTGTCTCGCCTTTTTTCAAATCAAACGATACACCGCGGACGGCTTGAACCGTCCCGGCATACGTATGGAAAGCGACATTCAGGTCGCGAACAGATAAAATAGTTTCCATTGTGAATGAGCTCCTCTCTAGTTTCCGTTAGCGTCGTAAACGTGGGTCGAACGCATCACGTAATCCATCTGCCAACATGTTGAAGCTGATCATGAGGAGTACGATGACCGTCGATGGAACAACGAGCAAGTAAGGGAACGTTTTGAGTTCTTTATACCCTTCGTTGATCAAAGTACCAAGTGACGGTTGTGGTGGTGCAAGTCCTAAACCGATGAAGCTTAAGAATGCTTCAAAGAAAATTGCACTTGGAATCGTGAACATGAGTGAGATGATGATCGTTCCCAAGGTATTTGGAATCAAATGTTTGAAGATCAATCGAGTGCTAGAAGCACCAAGTGTCCGTGCTGCAAGAACGAACTCTTGGTTCTTTAGTTTCAAAATTTGACCACGAACAAGTCGACTCATCCCAATCCATCCGGTAATCGTCATCGCAAGGATAATCGTCGTAATCCCTGGTTCAAGAATTAAGATGAACAAGATAATTAAGATCAAGTTCGGTACACCTGTCAAAATTTCAGCAATCCGTTGCATGATGTTATCGACACGTCCACCATAGTAAGCAGAGATACCACCGTATGTGACACCTACGAGAACGTCAATGACTGCTGCCATTAAACCGATGAATAAGGAAATCTTGGTACCTTCCCATACACGTGACCAAAGATCACGACCAAGGTGATCCGTACCGAACCAGAAGTTCTCTGTCACCTGTTTTTGTTTATAAAAATCAATCGGTGTTTCACCAAGTGTTGCCATACCATCAAAACCAGCCCACTCTAACCCTGAAACTTTAGGCGGAAGTTTAGCCTGTGTGATTGTTTGGGTATAAGGATCATTACCAGAAAGTGAAGAACCCACTAGTGACATGATTGCGATGATTACGATAACCGCTAACGATAGGATCGCCGCTTTGTTCTTACGCAGACGCATCCATGCATCTTGCCAGAAGTTTAAGCTTTTACCAGCAAGGCGTTCTCCTGCCTGTTCATTGAACTCAACGTGTTGGAACAGTGATGAATCAAACTGTTCTGATTTTGCATTTGAATTTTGTTCAGCCATTATTTGTTACCCCCCAAACGAATCCGTGGATCAACGACACCGTATAGTAAATCGACGATTAAGATCATGAGAATGAAGACTGCCGAGAAGAATAACGTCGTTCCCATGATAACCGTGTAGTCATTTTGTGTGATCGATGATACGAATAACTCACCCAGTCCTGGTACCGCAAAGATTTTTTCAATGACAAGCGTACCCGTGATTAGCGCAGCTGTCATCGGTCCAAGAATCGTGATTGCTGGAATCAAGGCATTCCGAACCATGTGTTTCCAAGTAATCGCTTGACCATCTAGGCCTTTTGCTTTAGCTAACGTGACGTAATCCTGACCTGTAACTTCCAACATTTCTGTCCGGACGAATCGAGCAATTGAGGCCGTGACCCCAAGTGATAACGATATGGTCGGTAAAATGGTATGCGCCGGGCTTTCCCAGAACGCGACTGGCAAAACGCCCCATTTCACGCCGACATAGTACTGAAGGAGTGAGGCGAATACGAAGGAAGGTACTGAGATCCCGATAACCGATACGAACATCGCACCATAATCAATCACTGTGTTGTGACGAAGCGCCGCGATAACACCAAGTACAAGCCCTAGTAGGACGCCAAGAATCAACGCTTGAACTCCAAGTTGAGCCGATGGTCCAATTCGTTCAGAGATCAGATCCGTTACCGGACGGCTATCATACTTAAATGAAATACCAAGATCTCCTTGGAACAAGTTGACCATGTACGCTGCGTAGCGTTGCGGAAGTGGATCATTCAAGTTGTACTTATCCCGAAGGATGTTCAACTGTTCAGGAGAAAGTTTCTCCTGGTTTTGGAACGGTGAACCTGGTAGCAGATCCATCAAGAAAAAAGTGAACGAAGCGATGAGTAAAAACGTCATTACGCCGTAGATCAGGCGTTGAGCTAAATAACGGCCCATAAGATGGCACCCCCTATAAAGATTTTCTGTTTTTTTCGAAACATCAATAAAATCAGTATGACCCACAATTGTCGGAACATTCAAGAATTTTGTCATAAAAATTTAAAAATTCTTTTTTATTGTGCATTGATTTGATGTTCGCTTGGATGTTTTTCTAATTTCATCCAATAGTCAGAATTTTTCGTTTGATTCCATTATACTTTGCTAACAAAGTAATTAGAACCATTTTTTTACGAAACTTTCACATTTTCGTAAAAAATGAGTTTCCATTCAGAAAAAGTAGTATAAAACAGGAGCGTACCCGAACTGATCAGGGGACGCTCCCATTCTCGATTACTTCACATCAACGTATTTGTATTGGAAATCTGCTCCGAACACTTGACGGTTGAAATCTTTGACCGTCGGACGGCTCAAGTATGCAGAACCAGCTTGATAGATTGGTGCGATCGCTTGATCTTTTTCGATCAATTGCGCTTCCGCTTGTTTGAAGAGATCAAGACGTTTTGCTAAATCCGACTCTTCATTGGCAGCGTTCAACAATTTGTCATAAGCAGATGATTTATACTTGACGTCGTTTTGGCTGTTTGTTGATTCGAAGATCGAGAGGTTAGACATTGGATCTTGGTAGTCTGGACCCCAAAGTGAGTAAGAAATCTGGTAGTCTCCTTTTGCTTCAAGGTCGAGTTTATTCTTAAACGGCTGTTGCTTGATAGCAACTGTGACGTTTGGAAGATTCTTCTCGATTTGATCTTTCATATACTCACCGATTTTCTTCGCATCTTCATTATCGAATGAGAGCAATTCAATCGTCGTCTTTTTGTTACCATTTGCTTTTTTCCAAAGATCTGCTGCTTCTTTAGCATCACGATCGAACCAGTTGATGTCGCTTGTATAGTCTTTTCCTGATGCATCTTTAACAAACTCTTTTGGAATGAAGCTTGTTGTTGGAATCGATCCGTTCGCAAGAAGCGTATCCGTGATTCCTTTTGGATCGATGGCACGAGCGATAGCTTTACGTGCATTGACGTCCTTCATCGTTGCATCTTCGTTGTTGAATTTCAGATAAGCGATCGAAGAACGAAGCGCTGTCTTAAATTCCGGCTTAGATTTATAAGCTTCAACTTGCTCTGAAGTCAGAACCGCATAATCAATCTCATTTGAATCATAAAGATTCGCTACTGTGGCTGTATCCTTAACGACACTGATCGTAACTTCGTCTAATTTGACGGCATCTTTATCCCAATAGTTGTCATTCTTTTTCAGAACACGTTTTGAATCCGTTTTCCAAGATTCCCAAACGAAAGGACCGTTATAAAGCAATTTATCCGGTTGAAGCGAGAAGTCTTTTTCATTCTTTTTGTAGAAGTCTTCGCTAATTGGTGTATACGTACCGAAAGATGTCAATGAGAGGAAGTAAGGAGCCGGACGCTCAAGTTTTACTTCTAACGTTTTGTCATCGATTGCTTTAACACCGAGTTCGTCGACAGATTTTTTACCTTTTGTCACATCAGAGCCGTTTTTTAACGTGTCAAAGATGTAAGAATAACCAGAACCTGTTTTCGGATCAGCTGCACGCTTCCATGCAAATTCAAAGTCTTGTGCTTTGACCGGCGTACCGTCAGACCATTTCGAATCACGAAGTGTGAACGTATACGTTAAATTGTCACTTGAAATATCTGTTTTTTCTGCAAGTGCTGGAATCGCTTTTCCGTCTTTGTCTAAACGATAAAGACCTTCCATCGTGTTCCCGATCATGTTGAACGCGACAGCATCCGTAGCTTTCGCTGGGTCAACTGTCGTGATATCCGATGTATCCGTCAAACGTAAATTTTTCTTTCCGTCTGTCGAACCTGAATCACTGTCTCCTCCACCTGTCGAACATCCAGCAAGCACAGCGCTTCCTGCAAGCATGACGGATAAAGCAAGACCGACTGTTTTTTTCTTCATCGGTAAGTCATCTCCTTTTCAATTTCCAAGTTGCCATAATGCCTATGACATCAATAACGTCCCGTCGAAACTGCAATGTATTCCCCAAAATCCATTGACCTAGTTTCAAAAACCTAAACGAAGTGATAAATTGATTTTATGTGAGAATAGCATTAACGTCAAGTAAATAGTCACACTATTTGCTATTTTGCATCATTCGTCTGTTACTGATTCGTAACAGGATTAAAAGTTTCGTATACTAAGAGTATCAATGCAATAAAGGGGGATTTTTCATGCGATCGACCTATTTCCGACCGGTCATCATTGCGGTCATTCTGGTGTTAATTTATACGATATGGGCGACTATCATCGATTCGACGCACGGTATTATATACCATCTATCCGGTGGGTTGTTCATTGGAGGCTTTTTGCTGATGGCAATCGGATTCTTTTCCAACATGTCGGCTAACGGCTTCTTCCGTGGCATGACAGCTGGATTTAAAAAACAACGGGAAGCAAAGCTTCGAGAGATTGATGGCGATTACTACGAAGATGATGACGAAGAGGAAGAAGTCCTTCGTAAAAAGCAAAATCGGGCTTCTGCGCGAACAAAACCTTATGTATCTAGCGGTGTCATCTTCATCATCGTATCGCTGATCATCTCTTACTTTTAATCGAAATCACCGTGACGTGTCTTCTATCGTATGGTAAACTTAAAGGAATTAAACAAGAAAACATGACGACAAAGAGTAGTAACTTAGGTACATCCCTTTCAGAGAGTCCATGGTGCTGAAAATGGACAGGTGATGCCTACGTGAATGGACTTTCGAGTGGCTGACTTGAATCAAGTAGAGTCAGATGGGGTTGCCCATTACAGCACATTGAGCGGCTATGCGAATAGCAACTTGGGTGGCAACGCGATGATTCGTCCCTTGATTTTCAAGGGGCGTTTTTTATTTTGATTTTATTATTTGGAGGGATTTCACTATGAAAACGATTTTCTCAGGTATCAAACCAACAGGAACAGTGACACTCGGAAATTACTTAGGTGCCATGAAACACTTTGTTAACTTACAGGACGGGCATGATGCGTATTATTGCGTCGTTGATTTACATTCGATCACGGTCGATATTGATCGTGTCGAACTGATGAACAATACACGCGCCCTTGCTGCACTTTACATCGCTAGTGGTCTGAATCCAGAAAAATCAACGATCTTCGTTCAATCGGAAGTCAAAGCGCATGCGCAACTCGGCTGGATGTTGACGTGTCTCTCCGGAATGGGTGAGCTCGAGCGTATGACACAGTATAAAGATAAATCTCAAGGAAAAGACCGGATTGGAGCAGGGTTGTTCGTTTACCCAACACTCATGGCAGCCGATATCCTACTCTATGATGCGGAACTCGTTCCGGTCGGGGATGATCAAAAACAACACATTGAGTTAACGCGCGACCTAGCTCAGCGATTCAATAGTCGTTACTATGAGACGTTCACATTACCAGAACCAATCATCGCTGAGTCAGGAGCTCGGATCATGAGCCTGACGACGCCAGACAAAAAGATGTCAAAATCTGATCAGAATCCGAAAGGCTTCATCTCGATGCTTGACGCACCAGACGTCATTCGTAAAAAAGTAAAATCAGCCGTCACGGACTCGGAAGGTATCGTCAAATTCGATCGAGAGAACAAACCAGGTGTGTCGAATTTACTTGAGATCTACTCTTTACTCGCTGGCATCTCGATTCCAGATCTCGAAACTAAATACGAAGGTTCGAACTACGGAACATTTAAAGCAGATGTCGCGGAAGCGATCATTTCGGAACTTGAACCGATTCAACAACGCTACTATGAATTGATTGATTCGGAAGAACTCGATCAGATTCTCGATGCTGGGCGTGACCGTGCTGAAGCCGTTGCTGCTAAAAAACTCGGGAAAATCGAGAAGGCAATGGGCTTACAGCGGAAGCGTGCCAAAGTAAAAAAATAAGTTTTTTCAAAAAAGATCGGAATGCTCCGGTCTTTTTTGATATTTCCAAACAAAAAAACTACTTCCGGATGAAATCGGAAGTAGTTTTTATTTTGCTTATTTTCCTTCGATCGAAGCCCATTTATAAGAGAAGTCTGCGCCGAAGTTATGCTCGACGACTCCTTTGACGTATGGTTTAACGAGGAATGCACGTCCACGCTGATAAACAGGTGAGATCGCTGCAGAATCAAGAAGGATTTTCTCAGCTTCTTGCAATTCAGACCAACGTTTTGCTGCATCTGTTTGTGTTTGTGCGTCTTTGATGAGTTTATCGTACTCTTCATTTGACCATTTACCACGGTTGTATGGTCCGCCAGTGACGAAGAGATCGAGGAACGTCATTGGATCTTGATAGTCAGGACCCCAGCCCGCTACTGAGAACTCGAAATCGCCTTTGTTCTCAAGATCAAGTTTGTTTTTGAACGGTTGTTGCTTGATCGTAACCTTCATACCTGGAAGGTTTTTCTCAAGCTCGCCTTTCAAGAACTCACCAATTTTCTTCGAATCATCGCTATCATAGTTCAAGAGTTCAAGATCAACCGATTTTTGACCGATTTCTTTTAAGCCCTCTTCCCAGAGTTTTTTCGCTTCGTCTGCATTGTATTCGTTGAATCCAGGATACTTATCGCGGAAGTCTTTTCCGTCAGCATCTTTCGCGAAATCTTTTGGTACAAGATAGTTCGCTGGAAGTGATCCGTTTGCAAGGATGACATCCGTGATTCCTTTTTTGTTGTAACCCATATCGATGGCGCGACGGATTTTTTCGTTATCAAGTGCTTTTACCTTCGTATTGAGGTAAAGGTAGAAGATTGTTGATTCACCTTTTGTTTTAAACTCTTTATTGTCTTTGTACTGAGCAACAAACTCAGAAGTTAGACCTGTACGATCGATGTCACCTTTTTCGTAAAGGTTAACACCTGTCGCTGTCTCTTTAACGACCTTAACGTTGATCGTTTTAAGTTTGACCGCATCTTTATCCCAGTAGTTATCGTTTTTAACCATTTTCCAGCCTTGCTCACGTGTCCACTCTGTTAATTTGAATGGTCCGTTATAGAGCGACTTATCTGCAGTCGAACCGAAGTCTTTCCCGATTTTCTTCGAAAGTTCTTCTGATTTCGGCATGAATGGTCCGAATCCAGTGAGACCGAGGAAGTAATCTGCAGGTGCTTTTAACTTAACTTCGAGCGTTTTGTCATCGACTGCTTTAACACCGACAGCATCACGATCGCCTTTTTTCGTGTTGTACTCTTCTGCACCTTCGATATTGTAGAAGACATATGCATACTGTGAAGCGTTTTCAGGATTTAGAACTTCTTTCCATGCGTATTCGAAATCTTTTGCCGTAAGTGGTGTACCATCAGACCATTTCGCATCACGTAATTTGAACGTGTACGTCAACTTGTCGTCCGATACTTTGTGGCTTTCAGCAATACCTGGTGTTGGTTGCTGCTTGTCATCAAGACGGTACAGACCTTCCATCGTGTTGTTCAACACGTTGAATGAGACCGAGTCTGTCGAAGTCGTCGGGTTCAGTGTAGGAATATCAGCTGTTTCAATCAAGTTAAGCGTTTGTTCACTTGATTTTTTGCTTGAACCTGTGTCGCCCGATTTGTCGCCTGAATCCGTTGTCGAACAAGCTGCGAGGAACGCACTTGATACGAGAGCTACAGATGTAGCTAGAGCAAAGCTTTTCTTCTTCATGTTACGATGACCCCCCTAAAATTCTAAAAGCATGATACTGTCAGGTTTTTGACCGAAAAAAAAAGAATTACTATATTCGAATCAAACCCTTCGTTACAAATAGTTTACAATGTTCTGATAATTTTGCAAACCTTTTATCCGATTTTTCTAAATATTTTTTCAAAAAAGACTGGGACCACACTCAAAAATAGTCCCAGTTAAATAATTATTTTAGAATTTTCATCGATCGAAGTAGGTATTCTGGTCCATAGATGGGGACTTCAATTCCTTGAATCGTATCAGAAACATATAATTTTTCAGTCGTCTGATACAAAGGAACGATGACAGCATCTTGTTTAATTAAACGTTTTTCCGCTTGATGATACAGTGCTTGTTTTTTCTTTACATCTTGTGTCTGTCGTGCTTTTTCAATCGTCTGATCATACGTATCGGATTGATAGTTTACGGAATTTAACGGATTATCCGAAACGAACTGATTCAAATACGCAAGTGGACCTGGATAATCTGGCATCCAACCTGTAAGTGTCATCGCATATTGTGCTGATTGTTCTTTATTTATTTTCTCTTCAATCGCAACGGGTTTAAGGACGATATCAATATCAGGCAACTGTTTCTCAAGATACGTCTCGAGCTGTTTCCCGATCCGTTTTGCCTGTGGATCATCAAAATTAAGCATCTCGATTCGTTGTTTCTTCTGTTGTTTACCATTTTCTTTTTTTACTTGTACCGGTTCTGTCATTAATACATTCGTATCTGTAACAACGAATCGATTCGTCGGAATGCCTGCATATCCTAAAGGAAGTTGAACGGACTCTTTTTCCATCAAGGCGTAAGCAATTCGTTGTCGGAGTGTTTTTTCGCGGAAGGCTTCATTTTTTTGATTAAATGCGATATAAAAGACACCGCTCCGCTTTTTTTGATAGGTTGGTCGAGAGACTTGATCTTCTTGTGTCTCGACACTCTCTTGTAACGGAAGAATCGCTGCTTTACTGTTCTCATACGTACTCCATTGCGTCTGATGATCAAAGATGATGCGACTTTTCACTTTCTCGACCGTGACAACATTTTGTTGATGATACTGGTTGTTTTTCTTAAGCGTATATCCGTTTTTCGACATCTGTTCTAGTGTAAACGGACCATTACCCGTGAGCTCCTGCCACTTCTTAGATTCCGGTTGGGGATAAAAGACGGACATCGCGAGTAATTCTTTTAGATTCGAAACCGGCTGATTCAGCGTGATGACAAGTTGATCGCGTCCTTTCGCCTTTACACCTAAACGCTCTGGCTTCATTTTTCCGTCGTTGACGGCACGTCCATTTTCAAACACTTCAAATAAAAAACCATAAGGAGAATTCGTTTTATTAGCTGCTACACGTCGGAAACTATCGACAAAGTCTTGTGCTGTGATCGACTGACCCTGCGCATTTTTCGTTTGTTTGAGTTGAATCGTATACGTCAGACGATCCTTTGAGACTGACATATCCTGTGCTAATCCTCTACGGACGGATGTCCCAGAAGTAAAGACATATAATCCTTCATACAGTTGTGCTAACAGTGTCTGAGAACGGCTATCCGTCGCTAACGCAATATCGGATGTTTTCGGGAGTGATGATTCAATTAATTCAACCTTCACTGCTTGGGTCTCCTGATCTGTTTTCGTCTTTTGAGATGATAGACGATATATGAGCGTACCACTGAGACCAATCAATAAAAATAGGATCAGTATCAGGATTGATGTTTTTCTTGTGATGTTAGTCATAAACGACTCCTTTCTGCGTCAAACACGCATTTCTCTATTGAATCAGAAAATCAGCAAAAAAGCGACCCCCTCGTTTTTCCAAGGGAATCGCTTAAGCTTAAGCTTCGTAACGTTTGAAGACGAGTGATGCGTTGTGTCCACCAAACCCGAGCGAGTTGCTCAGGGCGTAATTCAATTCGACGCTCCGTGCACCTTCCGTAACGTAATCAAGATCACAACCTTCACTTGGCTGTTTGAGATGAATCGTTGGGTGAACGGTTTGTTCTTGTAGCGATTTAATCGTCGCAATCGCCTCGACCCCACCTGCGCCACCAAGCAAGTGACCAATCATCGATTTCGTCGAATTGACGACGAGTTGTTTTGCCTGTTCACCGAAGACACTGTGGATCGCTTTCGTTTCAAGAATGTCGTTCATCGGTGTACTCGTTCCGTGTGCATTGATATATCCGACTGCTCCTGGTGCGATACCTGCATCTTGGATTGCCATTGCCATCGCACGTGCTCCACCGTCTCCATCTGGATCTGGAGCTGTGATGTGGTAGGCGTCAGCTGTTAATCCATACCCACTGACTTCGGCATAGATTTTTGCGCCACGCGCTACCGCATGCTCGTACTCTTCAAGAATCAAGATGCCTGCTCCTTCTCCCATGACGAATCCATCACGTCCTTCGTCAAACGGACGGCTTGCTGTCTCAGGATCGTGATTCGTTGACATCGCTTTGTTGGAACAAAAACCAGCAAACGCTAAGTTCGTGATTGGTGCTTCCGCTCCACCAGCGATCATGACATCTGCATCGCCCCGTTCGATGACACGAAGTGCTTCCCCGATCGCATTCGTTCCTGAAGCACATGCTGTGACAGAACAGTTATTCGGCCCCTTGGCTCCGGTATAGATCGATACCTGACCGCTTGCCATGTTCGGAATCATCATCGGAATGAAGAACGGGCTGACACGACGGTGTCCGCGCTCGAAGTAAATTTTTGCTTGTTTCTCGATTGTCTCCACGCCACCAATCCCTGATCCAATCCAGACACCTGCACGTTCAGCAATCGACTTGATATCAATTCCAGCATCTTTTACAGCTTCCATGCTTGCGACAAGTGAGTAATGAACGAAGCGGTCCATCTTGCGTGCTTCTTTCGCCTCGATGAATTCTGTCACGTCGAAGTTCTGCAATTCGCCAGTGACCTTTGTTGGATATTCATCGATATCGAGACGCTCCATCGGTCGAATCCCGTTCGTTCCTTCTTTTAATGCTTCCCAGAATGTATTAGCATCGTTCCCGATTGGTGTCAGTGCTCCGATTCCTGTGACTACAACGCGTTTTCTCATCATCTTATGTGTTCTCTCCTTTAGTCCAAGTAATGTATGCTGCTCCCCAAGTCAATCCGGCACCGAATCCAGCAAGTACGAGCTTCGTACCAGGTGTCAAGCGTCCTTGTTGACGTGCTTCTTCGAGCGCGAGTGGGATTGAAGCAGCCGATGTATTCGCATGCTCATCGATGGTGACGATGACTTTCTCTTGCGGTATATGCAGTCGTTCGCACGCTGCATCGATAATTCGTAGGTTTGCCTGATGCGGAATCAAGATATCAATGTCTTCGAGTGTGCTATCCGCTTTTTGAATGACTTTTTCAACGATTTCCGGTAATTTGCGAACAGCGAATTTAAAGACTTCACGACCATTCATCTCGATTGGTCCATCGATGTCCTTAAATAACAAATGTGCTCCGCGTCCATCTGTTCCAAGCTCAAAGGCATTAAGACCCTCTTGCTCAGTTGATCCGATGACGACTGCCCCTGCACCGTCTCCAAATAAGATGGCAGTTGACCGGTCTGACCAGTCGACGATACTCGACATTTTTTCAGCACCGATGACGAGCGCATGTTTTCCTTCGACTGTTGCTAACATGCTAGCAGCTGTTTGTAATGCAAAGATGAAACCACTACATGCCGCACTAATATCGAATGCAGTCGCTCCGCGTGCTCCAAGACGCTCTTGAACGATACAGGCAGTAGACGGAAATGCTCGTCCTGTTGCCGTTCCGACGACGATCAACCCGATGTCCTCTACTGTCAATCCAGCATCATCAAGCGCTTTCTGAGCAGCTTCTGTCGCTAAGTCAGTGACATCCACATCATCGGCTGCAATCCGTCGTGCCCCGATTCCTGTCCGTGTCCGAATCCATTCATCGCTCGTATCGAGCGTCGTTGCTAATTCATCGTTCGTCACGCGGCGTGACGGCAAAGACGTTCCTAATCCTACAATCCCGATCTTCATAAGGCATCCCCTTTTGTTATTAGTATCTGGTACTAATATAAAGCGTTAATATGCTTTTGTCAAAGAAAAAAGGAAGAGCATGGTCTCCCGTGCCCTTCCCCATACCTCATTCTGCTAACGTCCGTACGACTTCCATGACCATTTTAGCGGAATTGATTGACGCAATCTCGAGGAACTCATCAAACGAGAGTGACGCTTCTTCATTGGCGCTATCTGAAATCGAACGCGTTACGACGAACGGAACACCGAACTGATGACAGACTTGTGCGATTGGTGCTGCTTCCATCTCGACGGCTGCGACTTCTGGGAAGTGCGCCTTGATTTGAGCAGAGCGCTCTGAATCGTGGATGAACGAATCACCTGTCGCAATCAATCCATGAACGACGCGAATTGCATCCATCCGCTCGATGACGGCTTCTGCTGTCGCAACAAGCTTCGGATCTGCTTGATAGGCAGCTGGCATTCCAGGTACCTGTCCATATTCGTATCCAAATGCCGTCACGTCGACGTCATGATGTCGCACTTCTGTTGAGACGACGACATCCCCGACCGTTAACCCTTCCTTGAATCCGCCTGCTGAGCCTGTATTGATGACAGCACTTGGTTTGTAGTGGTCTAGCAATAATGTCGTCCCGATCGCAGCGTTCACTTTCCCGATTCCTGACTTCAAGATGACGACAGGAACGCTATTTAAAAGCCCTTCATAAAAATGATAGTTTGCGATGACTGTATCTTTACGTTCTGATAACTCATTACGCAATAAGTTGACTTCCTCTTCCATTGCGCCGATGATTGCGATTGGCATAATTCATTCCTCCATCAAACAGAAAGCCGGATTGCTCCGGCTCCTGTGTTCTTTATTTGATCGATGTAATTTTTACTGCGTATTCGCCGCCTGGTGCTGGTACAGAGACTTGATCTCCGACTTGGTGCCCCATTAAACTTTTCGCGATTGGTGATTCGTTCGAGATTTTACCCGTGAACGGATCTGCTTCGGCACTACCGACGATCGTATACGTATCTTCTTCGTTATCTTCGACACTTAAGAAAGTGACCGTCGTTCCGATACCGACGACCGAGATATCCTTCTCTTCTTCTGAGATGATGGCAACATTACGAAGCATCTCTTCAAGTTGAGCGATCCGGCCTTCGACCATCGCTTGCTCTTCTTTTGCTGAATCGTACTCAGCGTTCTCTGAAAGGTCACCGAACGAACGGGCGATCTTGATGTTCTCGACGACTTCTTTCCGGCGGACTGACTTCAATTCATTCAATTCATTTTCAATGTTCGCTTTACCTTCAAGCGTCATGTAGTATTGCTTTTCTGCCATTTTTGTCACGCTCCTTTTTATTCCACTAGTATAGTATATTCACATCTTTTTTGGAATCAATATCCTCTTTGATCGAGTGCTGAACGATAATCAAGAATCGCTCGAATCTTCGTCACGAGTAAATCGATCGCGACATGATTCTCGCCGCCTTCCGGTACGATGATGTCCGCATACCGTTTTGTTGGTTCACAGAACTGCAGATGCATCGGACGAACGACGTTCGTGTACTGCTCAACGACTGAGTCGATCGAACGTCCACGTTCGTTGATATCACGTTGCATCCGACGCAAAATGCGAACGTCCGCATCCGTATCGACGAACACCTTGATATCCATTAGTTCCCGTAACCGTTCGTCTTCAAGCGCTAAAATTCCTTCTACGATGATGACATCGCGTGGTTCGAGACGAATCGTTTCTTGTGCCCGCGTGTGGGCGACATAGTCATATACCGGTTTTTCAACGGCAATGTTTTCACGGAGCGACTGAATGTGCTCAATCAACAGACCATTATCAAAAGCGAACGGGTGATCATAGTTTGTCTGATACCGCTCCTCCATTGATAAATCACTTTGATCTTTATAATACGCGTCCTGCTCAATCATGACGATTGATTCACTTGGGAACGCATCGACGAGTGAACGTGCCACCGTCGTCTTCCCTGAACCCGTTCCGCCCGCTACGCCAATTACTACCGGTTTTTGCATGTCATTCGTTCCTCCATCATTTCGACTTTTTCCGACTGACGGATACACCGTCACCGAGCGGAAAAATCGTCGTATCGTATTGTTCTTGTTCCATCATCCAGACCGTGAATTCCTTGACGAGACGCACGAGTCGACGTCTTCTTCGATCGAATGTCTTCGGATCAGACTCGAGGACATCTCCGTGTAAGAAGAGATTATCCGTATAGAGCACGCCGCCCTCAGGAATGAGTCGCCCATATCCTGCAAAGAATTTTTTATACTGTCCTTTAGCTGCATCAATGAAGACCGCATCGAACTGGTCTTCAAGCGTTTCGGCTAATTCTACTGCATCACCAAAAATGATGTCAATCCGGTCCGCCACATCTGACCGGGCGATGAAGGTTTTTGCTTCTTCATACCGCTTTGCATTTCGTTCAATCGTCGTAATGCGCGCATCCGGTAGCGCACGGGCCATCCGAATCGCACTATATCCGATTGCGGTTCCGACTTCTAAAATGCGCTTCGGTTGTTGTAATCGCAATAGCGATAACAAGACTTCGGAACCTGTCAGTTCGATGATTGGTATATGATGTTCTTCCGCATAACGCTCCATTTCTTCTAACAGAGCATCTCGAGGATGAATCATTGATTCGACATAGGTCGTGAAATCATTCACGCCATTCACTCCCTCTTCCGCATAAACAGGTTGACTTGAAGCGAACTTCCCGCTTCAACCCAACCCGTTGCTCATTGCTCTTTACTCGCTTCGTATTCCACCCATTCCGGCTTATACTTAACGACGTTTCGTTGATGTTCTTCATATGTCTCTTCGTATAGAATCTGTCCTCGTGGATGTTTATCACTTGGTGGACGGGCGAAGAAATAGACATATTTCGTTTTATTCGGATTTAACACGGCAAGTACCGAATCCTTACTGACCGTTGAAATCGGACCAATCGGAATCCCTTCGTACTTGTACGTATTGTACTTCGAATTGTTCTCGAGATCCTTCAGCGTCGTTAAAGCCGTATTTTCACCTGTGCCATACCAAACCGTTGGATCCGACTGTAACTTCATACCGTCATCCAATCGATTTTTAAAGACACCAGCGATTTCACGACGATCATCTGCTGTCGCCGCTTCACGCTCGACCATGGAACCGAGACTGAGTACTTCATGGAAGGTCATGCCAGACTTTTGAATGGCATCCGCATTCTCATCGTAGACTTTTTCTGTTTCATCGAGCATCGTCTCGACGATTTGATCAATGCTTTTTCCTTTATCAAACTCATACGTTGCTGGGAAGAGGTACCCTTCAAGTGCATACAGGACACCATCTTTTTTCACTTCATCCGTCAACATCGGATATTTTTCAATCATGCTGTCGATGAATGTCGCATCCGTCAATTCTTTACGGACCGTCTCTTCCTTGAAGTTCGTTGCTTTCGCGATCAAAGCGATTTGACGATCCATCGTGATGCCTTCAGGTAACGTGATTTTCACATCCGCTGCCTTCATGACCGTTCCCGTCTTTAATTCATTGATGATTTCATCCGGGGACATGGCTTGTGACAGTGTATACGTACCCGCCTGGAATGACGATTCATTCTTATAACGGACGTAATAACGGAAAATCGTCTCGTTCGCAATCAAGTCTTTTTCCTTTAGTAAGGAAGCAATCGTACTCGTCCCTGCTCCTAAAGGAACTTCGACTTTGACGGATTTCGTCGCTGCTTCATCGACTGGTTCAAGCGCATTTTTCAAAAAGACATAGACGACCGCACTGGCAACTAGAAAAATCGTCAACAATACAGAAAGGATGATTAGCGTAATCCGCCGTGATGTCCGGCGTCGCCTTTTTTCGATTTCGGCATTTTGCTTCCATTCGTTCTCCATCGGTTCCTCCTTCTTCTCTTAAAACAAGGTGACATCGTAAGAGAAAGTCTCTTACGACGTCACCTGTCATGAGTCGGGTTAGTCTAACTGATCTTCGAGCGTGTTAAAGACTTCTTCGATTTCATCCCAAGTCGCTGTATCATCTTCATCGATCGGTACGAGGTTGAAGTCGTTGTCTCCATCACCGTATTCGTCAAGTTCGTAAACGAAGATATCGACTTCTTCTGCTTCGTCATAGTCTGCTCCGATTGGCTCAAGGAAGATGTATGTCTTACTCGAACGTGGGCTTTCGTAACGCAGACGTTCTACGAATTCGAAATCATTTCCTTCGCCGTCCGGAATTACGTAACGTGTTGGTTCATTCTGTTGCATCAGTGATCCGCTCCTTTAACGCAAGCTCGAGTTCATCCCAAGTTTGCTCATCATTTTCATCGATCAGGCTTAATTCAAAATCATCTTCGCCTTCTCCATATTCATCGATCTCACAGATGATCAGATCATCTGCTCCTTCGTCAGGGTTACCGATCATTTCAAGAAACAGATAGGTTTTTCCTGTACGTTCACTCGAGTAACGGTACCATTCTTCGAAAAGATGTTCGCCGCCCTCTTCATCTGGAAAGAGATACTGACGTTTTTCTTCAGCCATCGGTTTCTCCCCCTTCATCGGTTCGTCCGATCCAAGTACGATTGCAG
>NZ_WBYY01000020.1:0-28053 GCF_048985645.1 Exiguobacterium sp. A1_3_1
TGGGCTCGGAGATGTGTATAAGAGACAGCTTCCAAGCTGATGACGAGAGTTCGATTCTCTTCACCCGCTCCAATTATGACATAACATAGGTCTAGGACCATTTCCCTCTAGAGGGCAGGCGACTCGCGACGTGCGAGTCGTCTTTTTTATTGATTCTGCTGATGATTCCAACGAATTTATGGGTATACAACGATATAGATAGAGATTCGTAAAGGAGGATTCGTATGATTCAGATGAAAATGCCCGGCGTGACGATCTATCAAAGTACACTCATGAAAACGACTTCGACATTAATCGAGACGCCTGATTGTCTGATCGTCGTCGACCCTGGCTGGCTTCCCGATGAGATTGCAACGATTCGTCGAGACGTCGAAATCGTGCGTCGCGAACGACCATTATACGTCGTCTATACGCATGCCCATTTCGATCATATTTTAGGAGCCTATGCCTTTACGGATGCCATCGTCATCGCTTCTAAACCGTTCATCGATGTCGACCGACAAGAAGCGCTCCAAGCCGTACAAGATTTTAATGATGAATTCTATATCGATTCTCCCGTCCTTTTCCCAGACGTGACACATGTCATCCATGAGTCTGAGACGATTTTAACGATCGGACAAACGAAGTTAATCTTCTTTTTGACGCCCGGTCATGAAGCGACTCATCTTTCCTTCATCGTCATGCCACTTCACTTGTTAGTCTGCGGCGATTACGCTTCAGACGTTGAAATCCCCTTGATCGAACACGATTCCTCTGAGTATTTGACGACGCTCGAGTTACTCGAGTCGTTCATTTATGAATATGAAGTCAAACTCTTGATTCCCGGACACGGTCACATTTGTGATATCCGAACAGAGATGATCGAACGACTTCATCAGAGCTATGATTATATTCTTGCCCTCCGTGCCGGAAAAGAATCCGACTGGGCTCCATCTTGGCAAACGACTCCTTTTATGAAACGTCTGCATGAAAAAAATAAGCGACAAGTCAAAAAAGAACAAGAAGAACGATTAGCCCGACGCCATTATGATTAACTTCGCTCAACTAAAAGACTCGGTCGCCAAATTGGTGACCGAGTCTTTTAGGGTTATCCAAGTAATGTGACGAGCAACGCTTTTTGTGCGTGGAGGCGATTCTCAGCTTGATCGAAGATGACCGATTGCTTGCCATCGATGACGTCCGCCGTGACTTCCTCCCCGCGATGCGCCGGAAGGCAATGCAAGAAAATAGCTTCATCATTTGCTTGATTCATGATATTGGCATTAACCTGATATCCTTCAAATGCTTGCAGACGCATCGTCGCTTCTTCTTCTTGTCCCATACTCGCGAAGACATCCGTATATACGACGTCTGCACCACTCGCTGCTTCCTCAGGATCCGTCATGACGATGATGTTTCCACCCGTTTCCTTCGCAATGACTTGTGCCTCATGAACGATTTGTGGATCAGGAGCATACGCCTCCGGCGCACAGATGCGAACTTCCATTCCACTGAGCGCTCCACCAATCATCAGCGAATGGGCCATGTTATTTCCGTCCCCGATATATGTCAAAATCTTTCCAGATCGTGTTCCAAATGTCTCTTCGATTATCAGCAAGTCAGCAAGGACTTGGCACGGATGGTGTAGATCCGTCAATCCATTGATGATTGGAATCGTACCGTGTGCCGCAAGTGTGTCGACGATCTCATGACCGAACGTCCGAATCATCAGGGCATCGACGTAACGGCTCATGACTTGAATCGTATCTGAGAGCGGCTCCCCCCGCCCGATTTGCATATCTGCTCCACTTAGCACGATCGGATGTCCACCGAGTTCGACGACACCCACCTCAAACGATAGACGTGTTCGCGTCGATGCCTTTTCAAACAATAAGGCCACTTTTTTATGGCTTAATGCGTTTTGGTAGACACTCGGCTGATGCTTGATGTCTTTCGCGAGTGCCAATAGCTCCGTCAGTGCTTCCGGCGTCAGTTCCGCCATCGTCAAGAAATGCTTTAATTGTTGCATCGTCTTCATTTTACTTCCTCCTTGATCGGCTCTGTCCATGTATGAAGTGGCTTCACAGCATAAGGGGACTTTTCTATCGCTTGTAGATGATAATGCGCTAATTCAGGTTCTGTCAGGACTTGTACCCCGGCAGCAAGCGCTGCTTCGCGACTCGCTTTTTCTTCTATCACGTGCGAATAGAAAATCGCACATTGTGCCCAGTCAATCGTTTCATCTAATGCTACACCCGTTCCGAAAGCCTCTGTATCTGCTCCAGCAACGATGATGTCTCTCGTCGTCAAATGTCGTTTTGTCGTCTCGTCAAAAATGAAACGTTCCAGCGCCAGTCCGTCTGTCGTCCATTGCAGCGTTTCACCTGTCGAACGCATGACGGGACCTGTTTTCGGATCGACGCCTTGTAGTTTCAACGTTGAAAAAACAGGGGTCTTGACGGCATGGAAATCAAGTTTCGTCTGTTCCGTTGGTAGTGCGACCGCTTGACCGACCGCTGCTTGGACTGCCCACTGCAAGATCGGTTGACCGGTTACTTTGGCGACGATTGGTAACGTGCGGGAGGCACGTGGATTGATTTCTAGCACGTAGACTTGATCGTCGTGCAAGACGAATTGGATATTGTACGCTCCTTTATAATCCATTCGTTGCCCGATCATCTGTGCAAATCGCTCGATTTCGCTCTGAACGGTAGCGCTGAGCGATACAGGTGGCAGAATCATCGTTGAATCTCCAGAGTGAACCCCTGCCCGTTCCAATTGCTCCATCAAAATCGGAACGTACGTCGTTGTGCCGTCCGTAATACAGTCGACTTCGATTTCCTTTCCTTGGAGGTAGGCATCCACGAGGACAGGGAATACCAATTCAGACACGATCGTCTCTAATTGCTCTTGATCGTGGATGATATGCATTCCCTTACCTCCGATGACATAGGAAGGACGAATCATAACCGGATAACCGATCGTTGTTGCAACTTCTGTCATTTGTTCATGCGTCGCCACTTCTTGTCCTGGAATACGATCGATACCGATATCATCTAAAAATTGATAGAACCGCTCACGGTCTTCCATTTGGTCAATGACATCTGCCGTCGTTCCGAGAAGATGATAACCGGCGTTCTCCAAACCAGACGCCAGCGCAATTCCCGTTTGTCCTCCGAACTGGACTAGGACGTCTTGGCAATCCTCTGCTTCTAGCACATGCATGACGTCTTCAAGTGTCAACGGCTCGACATACAGGCGATCTGCGACTTCGAAGTCGGTCGAGACGGTCTCTGGGTTATTGTTAATCATGATCGTTTCATAACCGGATGCTTGCAATGCACGTACCGCGTGAACGGAGCAATAATCAAATTCGATTCCTTGACCGATTCGAATGGGTCCCGCACCGATGACAGCAACTTTCTTTTTCGTCGATGCTGTGACTTCCGTTTGACCACTCCAGTTTCCGTAGAAATAAGGTGTCGCACTCTTGAACTCTCCTGCACATGTATCAATCATATGATAGACAGGGAGGATGCCTTTTTCTTTACGTAAGTGCTCGATCTCTACAGCACTAACACCTGTCAGAAGCGCAATTTGTTCGTCCGTGAAGCCCATCATTTTGGTTTGCTTTAGAGAACTTTCATTCGATACATCGATGTTTTGTTGCTGATCGACGAGGCGTTGAAGTACTTTGACGAATAAAGCTTGTACTTTCGTCTGTTCGACGAGTGATTCGACGGTCGTCTCCTTGCGATCGAGTAGCGCGAGCATCGCAAGCAAGCGACGATCCGTCGGCGCCATCACTTCCTTCCACAACGCATCCGATTCCGCTGTTTTCATCCATGTCGGATAAAGAGGCGATTGCTCGACTCCTGCACCGCGCCACGCCTTTTGTAACGCTTCTTCTAACGTCTTCCCCATCGCCATGCTCTCACCCGTCGCCTTCATTTGTGTTCCAAGCGTCCGGTTACTGCCAGTAAATAGATCGAATGGGAAACACGGCACTTTTGCCGTAATATAATCCATCGTTGGTTCAAAACTTGCCATCGTTTCTTTCGTGACAGGATTGATGCAATCGTCGAGTCGCTCACCGAGCGCAAGACGTGTCGCTAATTTTGCGATCGGATATCCCGTCGCCTTGGAAGCAAGTGCCGAAGAACGACTGACACGCGGATTGACTTCAATGACGAAATAGCGTTCTTCCGTCGGATGGATTGCGAATTGAATGTTGCATCCACCGATGACACCGAGATGCGATACGATTTTACGCGCTTCCGTACGCAATTGTTGATTCATTTGATCCGAAATCGACTGAATCGGTGCAAAGACGACCGAGTCTCCAGTGTGGACACCGACAGGATCGATGTTTTCCATGTTACAGACGATGATCGTCGTATCTGCGCTATCACGCATGACTTCATATTCGACTTCTTTATAGCCAGCGATACTCACTTCAACCAAACACTGTGAAATCGGACTTGCTTGTAGACCGTTCTGCGCCAACAGACGTGCCTCGTCCTTCGTTACTGCGATTCCGCCGCCCGTTCCACCGAGCGTAAAGGCTGGTCGGATGACGAGTGGTACCCCGTGTACTGCCATGAATTCCTCAAGCTCTGCTAACGATTCGATCGTTTGACTTTCCGGGAGCGGTTGCGCGAGTTCGATCATCTTTTGCTTGAATCGTTCACGATCTTCTCCGTCTCGGATCGTCTCAAGCGAAGTCCCTAGAAGTTCGACACCGTATTGTTCAAGTACGCCTGCTTCTTCGAGTGACATCGCAAGATTGAGTGCCGTTTGACCGCCGACCGTCGCTAGGAGATGGGATGGTCGATCTTGTTCGATGATGGCTGTTGCTTTTTCAAGAGTCATCGCCTCAATATAGACATGATCTGCCGTGCTCGGATCCGTCATGATAGTAGCCGGATTCGAATTCATTAAGATGACCTCGCATCCCGCTTCTCGAAGCGCCTGACAGGCTTGTGTGCCGGAATAATCAAATTCTGCTGCTTGCCCGATGACGATCGGACCCGAACCGATGACGAGTACTTTCTGTTTATCCCACATATGCTACCTCCTGATGTAATACGCTATTTACGAATTGATCGAAGACGACCATCGCCTCTGTCGGTCCTGGACTCGCTTCCGGGTGAAATTGGACTGTCATGATCGGTAGTACCGGATGAATCAATCCTTCAACGGATCCATCATTGATGTGTTCGTACGCAAGTTCCATCTCAGACGCTTCGATACTTTTTACATCAACGGCATAACCATGATTTTGAGACGTCATGAACACTTGTCCGGATGCTAGATGACGCACAGGATGATTCGCTCCTCGGTGTCCGTGATGTTGTTTTAATAAGGTACAGCCGAAGGCATGAGCGAGAACCTGATGTCCCATACAAATACCAAGTGTCGGATAGCTCGTCGCCAGTTCACGGATTCCTGAAAGGAACAGGTCTAATTGTGTTGGATCACCAGGTCCGTTGGAAAACAGTAGACCATCTGGAGCCAGCGCTTGAATCCGTTCCGGTGTCGTATTATATGGTACGACCGTTACACGCATATGGCGTTCAAGCAAAGCATCGACCATCGATTGTTTCACACCGTAATCGATACAGACGATGTGCCCCTGTTCGACTTCCGGTACGTATTCGATGTTTGAAGTCGTTGATACGGAAGCGATGTATGCTGTGTCGATTGACGCAGTGACGCTCATATCCACTTGCATCATGTCACCGAATTGATCGCCTTCCGTCCGTAATAGATGCACAAGAGAACGCGTATCGACTCCCGACAAAATCGGCACATTTGCTTCACCCAACCAACTCGCGAGCGATGTTCCTTCCCCGTCCTCAGCCAAAGTTTGGACGATGACACCAGCGACTTGAATCTGGTTGCTTTCTGACGCTTCCGCTTGAATACCGTATTGACCGATCAACGGGTATGTGAAGACAAGAATTTGTCCTTGATAAGATGGATCCGTCAAGACTTCCTGATATCCTGTCATTCCTGTAAAAAAGACGACCTCTCCTTTGACTGGAGCTGTTCCTTGCCACGAACCGGTAAACGTCGTTCCGTTCGCAAGCGTTAATTTTCCGGATTGTTTCATACGATGACCTCCTGTTGACAAACAAGTTGTATTTTTTCGATGGCGTGCATGAGTTCCTGTTCTGTCACGAATAATGATGGCAACAAGCGAATGACATGAGGACCAGCCGAGACGACGAGAAGACCATTCTCACGCAAAGCGTCAATCAGCGGTGCAACAGGCATCACACACTCGATACCAATCATCAAGCCACGTCCACGAATAGAACTCACGATCGACTTAGGTAATTTTTTTTCTAATTGCTGACGTAAATATTCGCCTTTTCCTTGAACGTCTGCCATGACAGTGTCACTTAACAAAAGGTCAAGTGTGGCTTCCGCAGCTGTCATCGCGAGTGGATTCCCACCAAAGGTCGAACCATGCGATCCAGGTGTAAATACTTCTGCCGCTTCTGCCGTCGCGAGTAGCGCACCGACCGCGAGTCCACTCCCAAGTCCTTTCGCAAGAGTGATGATATCCGGTACGAGTGGTGTCTGCTCAAACGCAAAACGAGAGCCCGTCCGACCGATGCCAGTCTGTACTTCGTCGACGATGATTTTGACATCGTATTGTTGCGCCTTCTTCATCAACGCTTCGAGCCACGCATCGTCGGCGACGACGACCCCACCCTCTCCTTGAATGATTTCGAGCCATACGGCAGCAGTTTGTTCCGTAATCGCTGATAAGCTCTCCATCTCGTTAAACGGTAGATGTTTGAAGCCATTTACCATCTCCCCGTATCCCGCTTTGATTTTCTCCTGTCCTGTTGCGCCCATCATCGCAAATGTCCGCCCGTGGAAAGATTGTTTAAACGTGACGACTTCCGTTTTCCCTGTCCATTTTCGAACGAGTTTGTACGCCGCCTCGTTTGCTTCCGCACCACTGTTACAAAAGAAGGCATGACTGAGATGACTGTCTTCCGTCAGTCGCTCGGCGACCCGCTCTTGTGCCGCGATTTGAAACAGATTCGACGTATGCCAAATTTGATTCAATTGTTCCTCTAGCCGTTGCTGAATATAAGGATGACGGTGTCCTGTGTTGCATACAGCGATTCCCATGATGAAATCCAGATACGTCTTGCCTGTCGCATCTTCTACGATCGACCCTTGTCCTTTGACCAATTCCACATCAGTACGTTGATAAGTGGGTAGTAGTGCACTCATGTAATTCCTCCTTGATTCGTGTCCCTGCAGCTAACGCATTTTTCCCAGACCGAATGACGACCTCTGGAATACCATGCTGAGTGGCCTGCATCATCGCTTCGACCTTCGGAATCATTCCCCCGTAGATTTCTCCCGACGCTATCGCAGCTTCGATGGCTGCAGACGTGATTTCTGATTGATAGTCACCGTTTACTTTTACACCCTCAACATCCGTCAACAATTCAAATCGGTCGACAGACCAAGCCTTCGCGACAGCAATCGCACACGCGTCCCCGTTACTGTTCAATACACCTTGTTCCCCTGTGACAAGGGATGTGACGACAGGCACATAACCATTCGTACTCAACACCGTGAATAATCGTGGATGAATGTGCGTGATCTGACCGACTGCCCCGAGTCCTTTGATCGTTTTACCATGGACGCTTGCGCCGTCTAACCCGCTCATCCCGACGGCAGGAATCCCCGCTTGATTCAACTGCTGGACGATACCGGATTGGACTTCCCCTGCTAAGATTCGTCGCGCTCCGAGTAAGACACCATCCGTCGTTACACGGACACCGTTTCGAAACACGGGTTTGATTCCCTCTTGTTCACAGTAACTCGATAGAAGAGGACCACCTCCATGGACGATCAATAATTCGTTACCGGTTTCGACCCACGCTTTCCATTCCTCGAAATACCGCGCATCCAGTTGCTCCCACACACTACCACCTAGTTTGATGACTTTTCGTTTCGTCATGTCCGGTAACTCGCATTGATTTTGACGTAATCGTACGTCAGGTCACAGCCGTAAGCGCGTCCTTGTCCTACTCCATCATGCAAATCGATATGAATATGGACATCCTGCTTTGCCAGTTCCTGCGATGCAACTGCTTCATCGAATAAGACAGGCATGCTCTGTTGCAACACCCACTGCGAACCAATTTTGATGTCAACGTTTGATACATCGAGTGGCTCCTTAATACTTCCGACAGCAGCGATGATTCGTCCCCAGTTCGCATCTTCCCCAAAGATGGCTGTTTTGACGAGAGACGATCCGACGACTTGTTTGGCGATCATTCGTGCTACTTCATCGGTTTGTGTTCCCGCTACCGTCACCTCAATCAACTTCGTCGCGCCTTCCCCGTCCCGCGCAATCTGTTTCGCTAAATCTTGGCAAACCGTTTCGATCGCCTGTTCGAATGCCAACGCTTCGTCCGTGCCTTCAACGATCGTTGCGCCCCCTGCAGCTCCGCTCGCTAAAATCATGACCATGTCATTTGTCGAACTGTCTCCATCTACGGTAATGCAGTTGAACGTCCGATGAATCGTCCGACGCAACACCGTCTGTAAGACATCCGGTTCAATCGTTGCATCGGTCGTCAAGAAACCAAGCATCGTCGCCATGTTCGGATGAATCATGCCTGATCCTTTCGCCACGCCACATACTGAAATTTGGACATCCCCTTGCATGTATTGTTGACCAGCTGTTTTCGTACCAGTATCGGTCGTCAGGATCGCATGAGCAAAATCATCCGCGGCATCCTTGTCATTTGTAGGCATCAGCTGTGGAATACCTGCCAGTAACGTATCAATGGCTAACGGTTGACCGATGATCCCTGTTGAAGCAATCGCGACTTGTTCTGGAGCAACATTTAAACTTTTCGCCATCGCTTGTTGCGACATATACGCATGGGATAACCCTAGTTCCCCTGTACACGCATTCGCGTTCCCGCTGTTAACGAGGACGGCATGAATACGACCTTGTGACGCCTGAATCGCTTGTTTCGTCACGGTGATTGGTGCTGCTTGCACCTGATTCGTCGTATAGACAGCTGCAGCGCTTGCTCCTACTTCACACCAGATCAGACCTAAATCCTTCCGCTTTCGTTTCAGACCCACATGTATTCCCGATGCTTGAAATCCCTTCGGTGTCGTGATCGTCAATGGGGTCTTTACTTGTACTTGCCACACAGGCGTTCCTCCTCTTTCTTTTTCTCTTGATTAAATGTAGATCGGCTGTTGCGTTAAACCGGATGTCTCATCAAAACCAGCTAGAATGTTGGCATTTTGAACGGCTTGTCCGGCAGCTCCTTTTTGCATGTTATCGATGACTGAAACGATGGTCACTCGCCCTGTCCGATCATCCTTATAAACGGTCAAATCACAGTGATTACTCCCGACGACGGATTTGATTTCCGGATCAGCCTGTTGGATTCGGACGAATGGTTCCGTTGCATACTGGTCCGTCAACCAAGATCGCCACTCCGTTTCCGATAAATCGATCAACGGCTGAACCGTCATAATCGCCATGATGCCTCGATTGATCGGTAGTAGTTGGGTCGAGAACGTAATCGGATGCGATGATCCGGTCCATTCGAAAAGCGCCTGCTCAATTTCCGGGATGTGCTGATGCTGATTCACTTTATACAAGCGAACGTTTTCGCTTGAATGGACATGATGCGTTTGTGCCGTCAACGTTTTCCCTGCTCCCGTCAGACCAGAAGAAGCTTGAATGATGATTTGAGATGGATCGATTTTTTTCTCTTTTAAGAATGGTGTTAGTCCAAGCAAAACTGCTGTCGCGTAACAGCCTGGATTCGCAATCCATTTGCTCGCAGTAACAGCTTGACGATTCCATTCTGGTAATCCATAAGTTGCTCTTTGTTGCAACTGGGCATCAATGGGTTCCTTGTCATACCACATTGCATATGCTTCAGCTGGAAGTCTCAAATCGCCACTTAAATCAATGACGTAACCGGACCAGTTTTGAAGTTGTTCTAAGTAATGCTTTGAAATCCCACTCGGTGTCGCTAAGAACACCATGTCCGTATCGGTTTCCATCAAATGATCCACCGAAAAGGAAGATAACGAGGAATATGTTTTTTTATTCATGAATGGGAATACGTCATGCATGGATTCCCCCGCCATCGAGTCACTCATCAAGCATATGATCTCAAATGAAGGATGTGATTCTAGTAGGCGAATCAGTTCAATTCCGGTGTATCCTGTTGCTCCGATGATGGTACATTTCATATCAGTACGCTCCCCTTCAAAGAATGTTATATCGATTTAAACATATGTATATTTATACTGTCAATTGAATTTTTATTAGTTTTTATACAAAAAAAGAAGCGTTGAAGCGATTGTCTTCTATAAGACAGTCCCTTCAACGCTTCTTTTACACGCATCTACTTAACGCTTTTCCGCACGTTGCGCTACGAGATGATCAATCCCAAATACGCCTGCACCCATGATCGCGACGACTACTACAAAAATCAATGTAAACATATGTATCCTCCTCATCGTTCACAAAAATGTCATTTGATACTTCTTATTGTGCAAGATTTGAACAAAAAAAGAAAGCGTTTACGACAAAAAATCGTCACATTTCTATTTTTTTATATTTTTTATCGACACTCTTATGGTTGACGTCCTCCATAATATTCGTTAGTATTACGTTTGTTCAATGCTTTTGTGCATAAAAGCGTGTTAGCAACAGAGCGTTATCATACTCTCATATTCATATAAGGAGGTGGAAGCATGCGCATGTCATTCCGTGAATCCGCAGCTATCCTAGGAATCAGTATCATCATCTTATTGTCCGCGTTATTCGGTGCTAAAGCCGAACCGCATCTTGCCATCTTGTCTAGTCTTATTTTCGTCTCAGGATATGCCGTTTACCGCGGTTTTAAGTTCGAGGACGTCGAACACCATATGATTCAAGGTATTCGTGAAGCGATTAAACCGATCTTGATCATGTTGCTCGTTGGTATGACAATCGCGGTCTGGATGATGAGTGGCGCAGTGCCGACCCTTCTCCATTTCGGGTTATCGACCCTTTCAGCGACTTGGTTCGCACCGAGCGCTCTTCTGATTGCGATGGTCGTCTCGACCTTTACAGGTAGTTCGTTTACAACGATCGGTACGGTCGGTGTTGCCTTGATGGGTATCGCAATCGCACTGGGCGTCAATCCTGCACTTGCAGCAGGCGCCATCATCAGTGGAGCTTGTTTCGGAGATAAGATGTCACCTTTATCAGATACGACGAATTTCGCGCCCGGAATCGTCAATGTGTCTGTGTTCGATCATATTCGTTTCATGATGGGAACGACGATTCCCGCTATCACGATCACATTCATCTTATTCTTCATTTTCGAACGTAGTAGTGGAAATGTTGATTCATCCGTTGTTCAAACGACACAGCAGGAGTTAGCTCGTTTGTTCGACTTGTCACCTTGGACGTTGCTTTCACCGTTGCTCGTCATGGTGTTAGCATTACGTAAGATGCCCGTCATCCCAACACTTGTTGCTGGTGTTTTAAGTGGATTGTTGTTAACAGGTCTTGTACAAGGAAACTGGAATATCTCGAACTGGATGGCAGTCATTCAGAACGGATTAAAACTAGAATCTTCTAGTGAGACGGTTACATCCATCATTAGTAAAGGTGGATTGCAATCGATGATGTGGTCCGTTTCACTCGTCATGCTCGCGCTCGCTTTCGGTGGCGTCTTGCGTGGTATCGGTGTCATCGATGTCGTCATTGAACGAACGGTTTCCCGATTGAAGCGCGATGGCAGCATCATTTCATCGGTTGCCTTATCATCGATCGGTGTTAACTTCATGGCTGGAGAGCAATACTTGTCCATCTTGCTTCCGGGTCAAGCATTCAAGAAAATCTTTGAAGAGCGTCAGATTGATCCGCGTTTCCTTTCTCGTTCACTCGAAGATGGAGGAACACTCGTCAACCCACTCATTCCGTGGGGAGTTTCTGGAGCATTCTTTGCTTCTACTCTTGGTGTCCCGGTAACTGAATACATCCCGTTCGCATTCTTTTTACTCCTTTCACCATTGTTTACGTTTTTACTCGCATTTCTTCGTCCAACGAAAATCGAAACAAAACAATCTCTCGCTTCTTGAGTCTATTTCATATTAAAGATCCGATATGTCCTATCGGGTCTTTTTTTCTTACCAGTATCTCCTTTATTTCCTGTTAAATACGTCAGATTTAAGACGAAAACGGCTTGGAATCACGTTTTTTTAAAGAATCATGTGTAAAGATGAAATGAACTGGGAATATACCAAACATAAGATTAAAAATTACAAAGAATGATAGAGAGAGAGTACGTTCCTGATCGACCAAGGGATGACTTCGATGTAATTTGTGGGAGGAGTTAATATGATCAAACGTGGTACGCTGGAGCGACTTGACGGCAAATATGCTGTCCTGCTATGGGAAAATGGTTCAAGTTTCATTCCACGACGTTATTTACCACCTGAAGCAAGGTTAGGCGATACGATTATTTTTGACGGTACAACCTATACGTTAGATGTCAGTAATTCATCACCCTCTTCCTTTCAAACATTTTCGTTTCGGCAAATGGGTTGATGATCGATAAAAAGCCATTCAGTACCATGAATTGACTATAGAGAAGGAGTTTCTCTCATCAGTCTTTCATGAAATGAATGGCTTTTTCGCTTTATCTATGCACATATAGGGAGTGACCATGACACGATGGGCAGGAAAAGTGATCGATATCGGATATTTCGATTCGCTCTAGTATCGTCTGATCATGTGGGCATTCGTAAAGTGGTTGAACGACATCTAGTTGTAAAAATAGGGCACACCAAAACCGATTCGAAAATCGGTGACAAGTCGGACAGTGGTATAAATCCAATTGATACGGTACCCAACCATCCGCTAATTCCTCCTGATAAAGCTGATAGTGCTGAATTAATCGAAATCGATTCCAGTCGTCTATATACGTTCGCTGTAAAATCGGTTCATGCATCGACGGAACGAACCAAAGCGGGAGACCTGTCATGAACGCTTCGACCCCTTGCGTCAAGACAGCAGGAAATGTCGGCCAACCATCTAGTTGACCGAGTTGGAATGTTTGTTGAAAGGAGCAGTTGTGGCATAGGAGTTCCATTGTCATCCTCCTGTTCGTTTCACCATCTCTTTTAACATCTGTTCCGTTACAGGACCGATGTGCTTCGAAAGAATCTTTCCTTTCCGGTCTAATACATAAGTCGCTGGCATTGCTACGAGACGATAAGCATCTTCTGACGTTCCCTTTCGATCATACAACACAGGATATTCAACAGGTGTCTGCTTCAGAAAATCAGCAACATCCGAAACACGTCGTTCTGATGTCGTGACATTGATCCCGTAAACGGGTACATCTGTATGTCGTGCAAAGGCATTTAGTTCTGGAATCTCTTGTTTACAAGGTGGACACCACGTTGCCCAAAAATTAATGACAAAGACATCATGATTGATTTCGTCTAGATCGATGGTTTTTCCTTCTTGATGTAAGGATAGGTTCGGGGCTTTCATCCCTACTTCGAGACCACCTTGTGATACTTGTTTTTGTTGTTGCTCCACTTTTTTTTGTTTTGCATCATATGTTTGATAACCTTGATAGGCAATGCCGATAATAGCAATCGCTAGGATCAGATAGATCAACGGTTTTTTCACATCTAACCCCCTCCTTCTTTGTTCAGTGTAGCAGACTTCCTCTTTTCGACTATCTACTTTTATCAACAAAAAAGCGAACTCTTCCGTCTTATACGCGGAAATGAGTTCGCTTCATTTTAGAGAATTCACGTTTTAACGAGACACACGGTTAGTTAAAACGTGGTAATTGTTTTTTGACTTGACGGTTATCTTTAACGCTACCGACAGCTTCCGCTCCTCCTAAGGCCTCATTCAAGGATGTCTTTCCTTCCTTGACTTCTAGACGTCGATTGAATACCGATCGATTATCGACAGAAGCAACGAGGATCGATGCGACATCCGTTTCCGAAATCGTCGCGTCCTTCGTGTCCTTCAAATCTTCATCGGCTTCAATCAAGCCACGCCCTTCACCTGTTGTGATGGCAACCGGACAAATGATCGTATACGTCAAACCACTATGTTCAATCTGTTCCTCTGCTGCATTCTTAGCAGCGTAGAACGGATAGACATCTTTCTTGAATTGCTCAGGTCGATCTGCACCATAAGCGCTCAGTAGCACGAAATGACGTACTCGCGCTTTTTTAGCTGCATCAATTGTTTTCAAAGCGACTGTTCGATCCAGCAGTTCTATTTCAGTTGCTTCGCCGTCTACTCCTGCGGTCGCCGCACAAATGACTGCATCCTGCCCTGCGACTCCGTGCTCAATGACTTTTTCGAGTTCTGTTTCGATATCGACGTAATGCGCCTTGACACCGAGTTTTTCGAATCGTTCCACCAGATGTTCATGACGAACGATGACCGTGACCTGATGACCCTTGGCAAGCGATTTGACGACGCGCGCTCCAATCGTACCGGATGCACCTACGACTAGTACTTTCATATGGGGGGTCCCTCCTCGATAAGTTAGTCACCTTCGTGGAATGTCATGATGTCATGTCCAAAAATCGTCGATTTCAGAGATAACCTAAAACAATCCACCAAAGGAGCAACGTACATCAATTTATACCCGCAATGAACGGAAGGAAACCCCTCCCCATTAGTTCTTCAATGTGCCATAAAACGTCGTATCGAGCTGATCACGTAGTTCTTGCAGTGCCTTCTCATTCGGTAAGTCATAGAAAATCCCGTTCAGTCGTTGGCTGACGGCTTCGATTTCATAATGTTTTCGTTCTGACATCAAGGCAATCGATAACCCTGCCGTCGCCATCTCGCGGACACTTAAATCAAGGTTCATTTCTTCTTTCATATACGTGTGCGCTGCTGGAATTTTCGACCATCCAGTCGGCTTCATCAAGTGTGTCGCGACGGCTTGGATGACTTCCGACTGACGATTCGCGCGCGCTCCGTCATTATCCGTTTTTCGATGTCTCGAATAGGCAAGTGCCATCGCGCCATCCATATGATATTCCTTCCCTTTTTGGAATGAATACTGATTTGCTTTCCCACTCGCATCCTGCTCGGAGAATGTTCCTGTCGAGACAAGGTCGATTCCGCCGATTTGATCCACTAATCCGATGAAACTATCGAAGGAGATGACGATCTTTCCATCGATCTCTTCATCGAGTAGACCCGAAACAGCATCTTGCGTACATTCTTCTCCACCGAAGGCAAAGGCATGTGTGATTTTATCCTTCTTTCCATTCTCACAGGAAATCGGTGTATACGTATCTCGAGGAATCGACGTCAGTTGAATCGTTCGAGAAAGTGGAATGAATTGCATGACCGACAGGGAGTCTGAACGTGATCCACGCAACGACTCTCCAGGTCGTGCATCACTACCGATCAATAAGAACGTGAATGGTTGTGAAGCAAAAAGAACGAATGCGATGAGCAACAATAAAAATAGTCCAAGAAGCTTTCGTTTAAAACGACGTTTTTTCTTGATTTTTTTAGGATGAGCTTCGCGTGAAGAGACGTCAGGATTCTGCTGTACCGATTGCTCTGATCGCCCCGCCTTCCTCGGGCGTCTCGAGCGTTCCCGATTAGCAAACAACCGTGATCCGGCACCCCCGATCATCTGTGCGACCTGTTTAAGCATGCCGCTCCCGGAACGACGCGATGTACTTTTTCGATCTCGCGGTTGCTCTTCGACATATCGATGATACGTAGCCGGTTCTTGCTGCTTCTCAAAGGATTGTTGAGAAAATGATTCGTCCGGCGCGTACGCTTTCGAAAAAGCTTCTTCTTGCCTAGCCTGCTCTTCTTCTTGTCTAGCTTGCTCTTCTAACTGCATACGTCGTCGCTCCAAGCGAGAGCGGTGTGGTTGATGTTCTGCCATTCAGATACCTCCGTATCAATCTTTTGCGATCTGTTTCTCTTTCAAGAACTCGCGGAGATACGTCCGTTTCGGTTCGTGCATCGAGGCAGCCATCTGTTTGACCCACCCTTCTGTCCGTTGACCACCGGTCCGTTCTCCGTAATACGATGACGTTGACTCTTCGTATCCTGTCAGTAACTCACGCATCGTATCGTCATCAGTATACGTATTCCGGTGGAAGACCGCATCCATCGGAAGGCGGGGTTTTTTACCCGGTTGTTGATCCGGAAGACCGACCGCGACTCCGAATAATGGTACGACGTGATCTGGAAGTTGTAAGAGTTCGCTGACACGACGAGCATCATTTCGTAGTGAACCGATGTAGACCGTTCCGTAGCCGAGCGACTCGGCAGCTACGACTAAATTTTGAGCGGCAAGTCCCGCATCGACAGCCCCTACGACAAGCGCTTCCGTCGTCTCGATCGTCCGGCTCACGTCGCCTCCTGCTAGTTCTGCCGCTAACGTATGTTTGTGGTAATCCGTACAAAAGACGAAGAAGTAACTGTTTTCTGCCACATATCGTTGACCACTTGCAACGTCGACTAATTGTCGTTTCAATCCTTCGTCTTCGACACCGATGATCGCATAGGCTTGCTGATAAGAGGATGTCGAGGCAGCTTGTGCGGCTTTTATGAGTGTTTCAATCGTCTCTTCGTCTAATTGATGTTGTTTGAATTTCCGGATTGACCGGTGGTTGAGTAAATGTTGAATGGTTTCATTCATGTGTAATCGTCCCCTTCTGTAATGAGTCTTCTTATTTAAGATAGTCGTCTCTGACTAAAAAGCGCAAATGAAGAGGTTCGGTTTATGAAAAAAGCGGGAATTGAATAGTGTTGTACTGTGCTTTTCTTGCGAAGGAGGGCGATCATGAGAATACGGAAACTGCGACTCTTACTAGAACAATATGGCGATACGACCCTTCGCGATATCATCGTCGAAATCTATCGTCAACTCCCGAGACAAGTCATCGAAGAGAAAGAGTTCGACGCCATGTTGACACAGTTCGTGAAGTATAAGGATTTGCAAAAAGAACAGGAACAACCGACCGTCGAACAGACGATTGCTCAGACGGAACGGTTTATTCAATTAGCATACGATCTCCAGTACCTTGAGCCAAATCCGATCGTACCGCTTCGCGAACAAAAGAATTGGTATATCACCGCAAAACGCCTGTTGAAGCATTTACGCCATTACGCTCATCGTAAAAACGGAACCCGGATTGCCTTTGAGGAATTTTTCTTTCTTCTTTCGTCGGCTGCCGGGGAAGAACCTTTATTTTTAAGTAATGATCCGTTTCGATTATTGAAAGTCTCGCAAGTCGATTTTTTTCAAGAATTAGTCGGCTATTATAAAAATGATAGTCATGGTGTCGAGTGGATGGAACGTGCCCTCTATACAGCGTTGAAGGTTCCGATGGACGTCGATACCGAGCGCAGTGACCTTTTGCTTGCCGTACTTGCCCATTGCGAGAAACCCGAACATCAAGAAGCATATATCCATTGCTTGAATGCGCATGCTAAAAAACTACAGTCGCATGTTCGGATTGATGCAGACGCTTTATCCACCTATCAAGAAATTCGTTTCGCAGAGCTACATGCTCTCATTTCCCTACGCGCGTTAGATCGAGCGGAGACGATGCTTTTCACTGAATATATCCCATATTTTTCGCATCGCTCGACTCCGTTTCGCTATTACCTCGATCTCCTCGAACGAGCCGGACTCGAACAAGAACACGAACGAATGGCACGCGTTGGTCGAAAAAAACGAATTCATTTCTAAGAGTAGATTTTTCTTGATCACACGTAGTAGACAATAAAAGGCAAGTGACGATGGATTCGTCACTTGCCTTTTATTAGTCAGATTCATTTCAATCGGAGGCATTGACGATGCCAAGTCCAACTGTTGCGAGTAATGCAATACAAGCGAATAGGAATGCCATGTCGTTCGGTGAATCGAATCCTTCATAGATCGGTTCTTTTCGATCGACGATAATATGACTTTGTGCTCCATAATCACCGTATGTCGTAGACATACTAATATCAGGCTCGTCATAATCCTTTGCTTCTCCTACTGTCGCATCAGCGAGAAGTAAAAAGAGTGTTAATCCAATCACGCCCCAAAGATATTTCATAATCAATTAACCTCATTTTCTTAAATAATCCATCTACTTTCCGTTTCAAAAACAATATATAAATACCTTTAATTTACTGTAAAATAATAGGTGAATAAACTTCATATAATTAAAGGAGGACTATGATTTTGTCTATCGTACATTATAATCAACTGTCACGGAATCAAAAACGACATGTTCACCAACTATTACAACATAATCAATGGGCACACGACATTCCTTTTTTTCAATTACTTGAAGGTCATCAATTCGTTTATCTCAAACATGATCTAGTCTATGCGACTCTTGGTTATCGTATTTCAAATGAAATGACTTGTCTGATGAACGGTGCCTACTCAAATATCTCCGCATTTCACCTTCTTGCGAAACACTTACACGAGTATCTTGTTCGTCAAGGTGCCCAACAAATTAAAGTACAGGTCGTTCCGCCTCAAGATGGTGCGCTATCATCGGTTTGGAAAACACTCGGATATACACTTTCTGCTGAACAATTTCGCTTAATCGGAATTTCAAATGACCGTGTATCATCTTTACGCTTTCAACCTATACATGCCCGTAATCAAGAGTTATATCTCACTCTTCGAAATCACTCTATTAAAGGATGTGATCATCTTTTTCCATATCATCAAGAACATTATGAACAATTCAGCCATTCAAACACATCACCTTATTTAATATACGACCAACAATTAGTGATCGGTACACTGCTCTATCAAAAATATGGTCGTACGATTCGTCTCCTTGAAATCACGTGTTTGCCCGAGTTGAAATATCAAGGTTACGGTCGGCGAATTCTAGATACCTTTCAAGCCAAATTGTGTAAAGCAAACATCAAGACGTTCGAAACCATTTTTCATTCCACAAACTTAGATGTGCTGAGACTATACCAAAAAAGTACATTTTGCGATATCCAACTTTTTTCTCATTGGCATACGTTTCAAGTTCAAAATAAATCGTTAACCACGTAATCGTTCAATCACTTCATCGTATTCAGGTAACACATACTCCGCATCCATTTCCCGAAAATCAATATGACCCGTTTTACGAAGCACTAGCCCCATCTCGTATAACTGTTCGATATAGGCATCTCCCCATGTCAAGGCAAGTCCAGGTTGGTGATTATGAAAAGCAAGCAAGGCATCTTCAATCATTTCAGAAGCAATGGACGCTTGCATCACACGGTTCAATAAAGATTGGAACAGTACGGTTTGTCGTCCGATCAGCGCATAAAACGGGAAATAATGTTTAGCATAAACAAACGTCGCTAGATAGGCATCCGCCTCAATCGTCTTTAGTAACAATGGTGAAGCGGGACGTTGTAATCGTTCTGCAAGTCCAACGGTCGCCTTGCATTCGCACAGCTGATCCAGCACTCGAACCGTCAACTCCTCTTCGATATCGAGCAATAAGACGAGATCAAGTAGATTCAATTCATGCGTCTCCATGAATTGATCACTGCGTTGAAGATGCATCGTATAAGTAAAGTCCAGCTTTTCAGCAACAAGTACCCACAACTCGGAATGGCGCGCCGCATATAGACCTACCGGAAAGTGAAGGGGTTGGCGGACGATTGAGCGATGCCCTTCAAGTGTATAGACTTGATTGACGTCTAGACCGTATGCTAGCAGCATTTCGAGTAACTGCTGACGATTTTGACACGTGACGAGTGTTTGAAACAGACGATCAACCTCGACGAGTGGTTGTTTCATTTCAAGCGCTATTTTCAAATGAGCAGGTGAATCCTGCTCTAGCGCACGCTTAATGAATTGTAAGGCCTGTTGTTCCGCATCGTTCAGTTGGGCAACATGTGTCCGAAACATTTCGATGTCAAGTTCCCGGAAGGCTTGTAACGCCGGTGCAATTGATTGATTTTTTATAAAGGGTTTCCACATGATTCCCTCGACCTCCTCATTCCAGTATCTCTTCGTAGTGTACGCAATATCCTATCGTCTTGAAAGCAAAAAATGGAGAATCTTCCGTCGTTTCAGGAAGATCCTCCATTTTTTATTTTTTACCGACTTTTAAATGAGCGTTTCGAAAGACGGCATCTTGTTTTCCTGTCTTTTCAACACTTGTTCCGACAGACCCCAGGTATTCGATTTCATCCTTTGGCTGAATGAACTCATATGTGATAGCAGGTTCACCCCGAAGTCGAACGTGTATGATTTGTCGATGTCGTAAAGAGAATGATGCGCGCACTTCAAGAAAGGAGGAAGCTGATAAATCATGTTGCCGCTCTAAAATCGTCATCAACTCTTTTTCAGAGTCACGATAGTTCCCCTGCAATTGAGCATACGAAATACCGACTCCTAAAGATAGGATACCAATTAGACTAAGAGCGAAAATGACCAGCACTTTCTTCATGACTGATCCACCTCCGAAAAAGTTCATTCTACTTATTCATCGGTTCATCGATCGTCGACGTGAAGTCTTTTTTTGAATCCTTTGCGTGAAACTGCATGTCCACATGTGGAATATCATCTTCTAAATAAGGGTCGGATACGGTTTCGAAACCAAACGATCCGTAAAACCCTTCTAGGTGTGCTTGTGCCTGTAAGTAGATCGCAGCTTCTTTCTGCAAATGAACCATCGCTTTCTCCATCATTTGTCTCGCTAACCCAACCGACCGGTGTGCACGATGAACGGCTACCCGTCCAATCGCGACTCCTTTTGTCGGGTGATCGTACATCCGAAGACATCCGACGATTTGACCACTCTCACTCCGGACGATTAGGTGTGTCGCTTGTTGATCTTGATCATCTAGCTCCGGATACGCGCACTCCTGCTCGACGACGAAGATATCCGTCCGTAATTTCAAAAGTGCATATAAGGTATCAGGTGTCATGGAGTGAAAAGACGCGAAGTTAAATTCGTACATAAAAACTCTCCTCTTTAGTTACGACAAAGTCGTGATAGTTGTCCAGCGTAAATCGTGACAGGAATGCCTCTAAACACCGTATCTTTTTCCCAGTTCAGTCCGTTGGCGCGAGCGACATTTTGCGAAGCATGATTATCGGGATGAATGATCGAGATGATTCGATCATGCCCTCGATTGAACGCCTCCATCATTAATTGTTTTGCTGCTTCACGACCATAACCGACTTTCCAGTGCTTTGGTTCGAGCCAATAACCGACCTCTAACTCTTCTTTCCCATCGACTTCCTGCATCAATAATCCGGCGAAGCCAATCGGTTCATTCGTTTCTTTTATGAACAACAGTAAAAAACCAGTTTGTCGCTCATCCGAGTATCGCTCCAATTGCCGTTCGAACCACTCTCGTGCCTCATCTTCACTCAAGGCAATGCCTCCATTGATATAACGCATGACTTGCTCATTTTGAACAAGTGACTTATAAAAACTGAAATCCTCTTCTTCAAACGGTCGCATCCATAAACGTTCACTTTCCATCGTCATCGCCTCCTTCTATACTTCTCTTTTCCCGAGTTCTTTTCGCTTCATTCCTCTTCCTGCCCCTGCTTTCCTTGTGACATTTTTCATTACTAATCGATGACATTCACTCCCTAGTGCTTGCAATTCCCGGCATAAGTCGGTATTTTGGGAACAGTATGTTGAACAACGACCGCACGATTAATGTTAAAATATATTTTGAGCGCATGAGCGCTGGTAGGAATTCATGAAAAGGACTGAGACCATAATGACTGAACAAGTAATGACGGGACTGTATGAAGGCATTTCAAAAGAGTCCGTACTAATCAATGAACCTTTAAAATATCATACGTATACAAAAATGGGAGGAATCGCGGATTTATTCATCATTCCAACCTCTTATGAAGAAACGGCTTTTGTCGTCCGATATGCTTACGAACAAGGTATTCCCTTGACGTTGCTTGGAAACGGATCGAATCTTGTCGTACGTGACGGCGGCATCCGCGGCATTGTCCTCTCCTTTGAGAAGTTAACCGATATCTCGGTTGAAGGACATGAACTCGTTGCTCAAAGTGGTGCAGCAATCATCGAAGCGTCTCGTGTAGCTTACGCGCATCAGCTCAGCGGTCTTGAATTCGCTTGTGGGATTCCAGGAACGATTGGTGGCGCATTGATCATGAATGCGGGAGCATACGGTGGTGAAGTCAAGGATTGCCTCCATAGCGCTACTGTATTGACACGACAAGGAGAACTGTTGAACATTTCGCATGATGAACTCGAACTGGGATACCGGACAAGTTGCTTCTCGAAGAAAGAATACATCATCCTCGAAGGTCGATTTGCCTTAACAGAGGGTGACCCAGCACTAATCAAGGAAGTCATGGATGATTTGACGCATAAGCGAGAAACGAAACAACCACTCGAGTACCCTTCTTGTGGTAGCGTCTTTAAACGTCCAGAAGGCTATTTTGCAGGGAAGCTGATTCAAGATAGCAACTTACAGGGAACACGCATCGGTGGCGCTGAAGTGTCCAAGAAACACGCTGGTTTCATCGTCAACGTCGAGAATGCGTCAGCATCCGACTATATCGCGCTCATTCGTCATGTCCAAGAAACGGTTCAAGAAAAATTCGGTATCTTACTTGAGACAGAAGTGAAAATTATCGGTGAAGAAGCATAACAAGAATCTTACAAGAAAAGGTGAGCTCCGTATTCGGACTCACCTTTTTGTTCGTTTAGATTGACCAGTTTCCGTCACGCATGACTGATTCACGCGTTCCGTCTGCAAGTTCTCCTTCAATCGATAGATCCGCTGATCCAATCATGAAGTCGACATGCGTCATCGAGTCGTTCGCGCCTTGTGCTTCTAGTTCTTCTGCTGAAAGGCTAGGACCATTTTCGAGACACGTCGAGTACGCACGACCAATCGCTAAGTGGCATGAAGCATTTTCATCAAACAATGTATTATAGAATAGGATACCCGAGTCAGAAATCGGCGAACGGTGTGGCACGAGCGCAACTTCTCCAAGATAACGTGCACCTTCATCAAGTGAAATCAAGTCATCTAATGCTTCTTGACCCTGTTTCGCTTCCGCTTTAACGATTTTTCCGTTCTCGAACCAGAGTGTGAACTCATCAATCAAGTTCCCACTATAGCTAAGCGGTTTTGTGCTCGAGACGTGTCCGTTGACTCCTGTCTTTTTCGGTAACGTGAACACTTCTTCTGTCGGCAGATTCGCGATGAAATCAACACCATCTGCATTCGGACCACCGCCACCTAACCAAACATGACGTTCTGGTAATTCGATTGATAATTCTGTTCCTGGAGCTGTGTAGTGCAATGTTTTGTATTTCTTCTCTGTCAGGAATTTTGCTTTTGAACGCAGATTATGATCATGATCCGCCCATGCAGCGACCGGATCCGCTTGATCGGCACGTGTAGCCTTTAAAATAGCTGACCAGAGCTCTTCAACAGCATTCTCTGAATCAGGGAATACTTTCTTCGCCCAGCTTTCAGAAGGTGCTGCTACGACACACCAGCTGACATTGTCACTCATGACGAACTTCCGCCAATTAGCAAGAGCGACACCGGCTGCTTTATTCGCACGTGCGATTCGGCTCGAGTCCACGCCATTCAATAAATCCGGATCTTCACTGACGACCGATAAGAACGCTGTCTTTTCTTCTGCCAGTTGGTCGTAACGTGCTTTTAACCAATCCGGGAACGTATCAAACGACTCTTCCGGTGCATCGAAATAACGGATTTTCGTCATCTCATCATCTGACCATTGTACATATACTTGCGTAGCTCCTACTTCGTAGGCGACACGCGTGATTTCACGAACGAGCGGCAAATTTTCGATTCCTGCACGCACCTCGAGTTGTTGTCCTGGTTGTAGATTAATTCCCGTACGCACGGCTAAAGACGCGTATTGTTGTAATTCTGCTTGTGTCGGCATTATGTAATCCCCTTTCTTGTATCTTTATTTTCACGAAATAGTTGCAATTTTGCAAGAAATAAGGCGAAACTAGAAAGAGAAGAGAAGGAGGCATCACCATGGAATTCACACCCGGCGATTTTAAATCGGCTTATACGTATTTTCACCGACAGGCACTCGACCTCGTTGGTGATGAAAAAGCACAGCAAGAATTGTTAGTTCGAGCAGAAATCGGACTTGCGCACTTGACGCAAGATATCGCGTCTACAGAAAGCTCGGACATCGAACGCGAGGCAGAACTCGTCCTTTATTTTCAATTAAAACAACTGCTTGAAATGCTTCGTGCTCTCTATCAGAAAAAATTCGAAATGCATGCGGAGCAGGAACAATTGTTATTGACGGCCGTTCTGTACTTCACGTCTCCTGTTGACGCCTTACCGGACGATAACGTCCTCGGGCTCTTCGATGATGCACAAATCGTCGAGACGATTTACGAAGAACTGGCTGCAGACGTCGATCGCTTTCAACATATGGAATGAATGAAAAAAGCAGCTGTCGCGACAGCTGCTCTTTTTTATGCATTTTGTTTCGAAGCAATATGAACAGGTGTCGTGGATTGACGTGATTCATCTACTTCTAATTTTTCTTTATTCAGCCACGTATAGATCATTCCCATGAAGACTGCTCCACCAATGATGTTACCGGCTAAAGCTGGCAACAGGTTGTGCATCGCTCCGGCAAATGTGATCGTATCCGGATGTGGTACGACTAACGCAATGGAGAACAAGGCCATATTGGCGATGACGTGATCAAATCCAGATGCGAAGAAGACTGCGACCAGTACCATCATCATCATGATCTGCGCCAACTCATTCTTCATGTTCTTTGGAATGAAAATCGCTAAACAGACCATCCAGTTACAGAAGATAGCTCGTGTGAAGATTTCCCACGTCGTATGGTGGATCTTCGTTTCTGAGACAGAAAATAACCAGTTGTTCATACCAAGCTCTTGGATGATTCCTGTTTGAGAAAAGAGTAGCGCAAATGCTAATCCTCCAAGTCCATTTCCAATCAGACAGATCAACCAGACCTTCATCGTATCCATCTTCGTCGTATAGCCGCGCATCGTCGCCGTCGTGAAATACATCGTATTTCCTGTGAACAGCTCTGCCCCACCGTAAACGATCAGGACGAGTGCCACTCCGAAGGTCAGTCCACCAACAAGTGTCGCAACAGGTGACTCCGCCATATATAGACCGTTAATTGCTTTTAAGGTAAAAATAATTGCAAATCCAATGAAAATCCCTGCTAGCATGGCACGAACTAAGTACTCGAGAGGACGCATTTGTAGCATGCGCGTCGACTTGATTGCTTTATTCCGTAATCCTTCTAATGCTTCTACCTCGTTCATCGTAGAAACCTCTCTTTCTTTTGTTCAACACTTCACAATGTTTGTTCATTTATTATCATACTTCCATCTTAAAAGATGTTCAAGTATTGAATAGACCTGTTTTATCGTTTTTATAAAAGAACGAGATGTAAACGATATCATTGTGTCGAGATTGTGAAAAATGCCTTTTCTTGCTTTATACAACTAATTAGTTTGAATTCGTAGTCGTGATGCGAAGCGTTCAAAGAAAGTATTTCGCCTTGATGCATCGAGCACATAACCATCAATGACGACCCGATTAAAGCGTCTAGAAGAGGAAGTAGCTCGTTCAATATCGGTCGGAGTGTAGGCGTCGAATGTTTTCCGGTCCATCGTAAAATCTGCACCTGAATACGGATCCGTGTAGTAAATTTCGAGATCGGTCAAATCAGGAATCGTTGAAAATAAAACAAGTGTATGATGCATCAGCACTTTAGATAACCGAGCTTTCAAAAAATCCTGATTCACTTGTAGTGTTCCAGTATCGGTACCAATCCAGGCTTGTCGCTCTTTTCCTGTAACCTCATAAACAAGCCGCAACGATTCCCCTTCGACATCTACCTGTTTTAATTCTGATGAGAACGGAAGTTGTTCGGCTAATTGACGAACCGCTACCGTATTCATCATCGAAGCACCCACTTGTCTCGCTACGAGATCTCCATCATGCCAAATAGACGTTCGATTTTCTTCATCCGATGGTTGAAAAATGCGAATACTAATTAGTATTACTAAACAAATACAACCAATAAGCAAGAACGTTTTTTTCATTTTCATCACCTTCCTAAAAAAACGTACCCTTTTTCATCTTTTTTCATAAGAAGGGTTGAAATTTTATGCATATGGGCGTACTCTTGCAGGCAGATACTCACAGAAGGAGGAGCATGAGGTCACTCATCATATTGCCATGACTACAACACACCCACAGAAAAAGAGAGTTGAAAAAATTAGTTTTTTAATCATCGGTACATTGCTTTATTCCCTTTACATCAGTTTACTACTATCTCCAAATGATATCGGATCAGGCGGTATCATGGGGATCACACTCATCATCCAAGAGCTCTTCCACACGCCAATCGGTTTAACTCAATTGCTTTTAAACATCCCACTCTTCCTTTTAGGTTTTCGTTTTCTGCGTAAACGGTTCATGTTCTTATCCGGCATCATCGTCGTTGCTTCCTCTTTTTTAATCGACTGGATTCCGACTCAAATTGTTCCGGAATCTTTAAATGATCCGCTCGTCGCCTCCATCTTTGCCGGTCTAGTCTCTGGACTTGCGATGGCATTGATCTTCTTCGGTGGTGCTTCAACTGGAGGGCTTGATATTCTTGGAAAATTTTTCTTCGCTCGTTTTCATAACTGGCCACTTCCTCGCATATTTCTGATGCAAGATCTTGTCATCTACATCCTTGTTTGGTGGGTGTTTGACTTAAAACACGTTATGTACGCGCTCATCATGAGCTTCGTTCGCGCCAAAGCCCTTCAGACGGTTTACAGTTTCTATTCTGCTTCTAAGCAATGTATCATCATTTGTGAGAAAGCAGATGAAATCAATGAAGTCATTACAAAAGAACTCGGTCGTGGTGTCACGATTCTCGATGCACGTGGAGGATATTCCAACCGAACGAAAAAAATGGTCTATGTCGTCGTTCAAAATAATGAAATCGTCCGTTTGCAAGAGATCGTCTCTTCCGTTGAGCCAAATGCATTCGTTACATTCTCAGAAATTCATACGGTTTTCGGAAACTATAAGGAACATTCCTATTCGTTTTAACCAAGCGCAGCCAAGCTGCGCTTTTTCTTCTACATAAAACAGCTTCTCGGATTGCACTAGCTTTCCTGCTTTTTTATTCAGAATACTGACTTCTTACTTTCCTATCCCTATTCAAAAAATAGACAGGCTTCACTTTTCTTGTAATAGTAGTTAAGCTAATGACATGTCTTTTTATTTAAAGGAATGATTGCATGCACTCACTATGGCGTCAGCGTGTTCTGCTGATTCTTTTGATCAGTTTATTTGCCTCTATACCAATCATTTATGCCTTATCTGGTTATCGGACAATTGCGGCGATGACAGCGCAGATGAAGGATCATGATATACCGTTAATTAATCAAGTCGATCAGTTGGTTGAACATAATCGAGATCGAGCAAACGCAGTCCGCGGCCTCTTATTGTACGAAGATAATCGTTATATTGAACAATATTATTTTTCGACTTCGAAAATTCATGACTTACGTAATAGTCTGAATCAATCTTCGACTACTCCAGGAACAATTAAAGATCTTCTTCGTCGCAACAATGTCTGGGAGTCAGAAATCGAACGGGTTTTCGTCGTATATGAACGCCAAAGTCCAGCAGCAGCAAAACGTCTCGCCAGACAATCGACTCAAACGACTCAGACGATCCTTGAAGACTTATCACGTGTAAAAGATGATTTATATCGAACGCTTCAGGCAAAATTACAACAATCGGATGCGTTAATTGCTACATATAAATGGATGTGCCTCGGCCTGTCAATTCTGTCCTTTTTGATGATTAGTGCAACGATTTTTTTCTTCCATCGCTTCGTTCCTGCCATATCAGAGAAATCAGCACAAGAATAAACAAAAAGGAGCTGACTCAAAAGTCAGTCTTTACAAAGATAAGGGTGGCAGATCATCATTCTGCCACCCTTATCT
>NZ_WBYY01000021.1:0-27861 GCF_048985645.1 Exiguobacterium sp. A1_3_1
GGAGATGTGTATAAGAGACAGGATTTGGATGGCGAATCATCGTGATTTCGTGAGTCGTAAAATACACTCACTGCTCGGCGTCATTCCAATCGGGTTATTTTTACTTTCGCACTTAACGACGAACTACTTCATCGTACGTGGTGAGGAAGACTTCAATAAGGCCGCGGAATTCGTGGGGAACGTTCCGTATCGATTGTTCTTAGAGATCTTTGTCATCTTCATTCCAATCATCTTGCATGGCGTCTACGGTGTGTACATCGCATTCACCGGATCTGCGAACACAGGGCGTTATACATACTTCCGGAACTGGATGTATGTACTGCAACGGTTCAGCGGTGTATTCCTTGTCGTGTTCATCACGTGGCACGTTTGGGAAACACGGATTGCCGCTGCGATGGGAACACCAGTCGATGCAAGCATGATGCAGAACATCGTCGATAACGGATTCATGCTCGCGTTCTATATCGTCGGGATCTTGGCGACGACATTCCACCTTGCGAACGGACTTTGGACGTTCTGCATCACATGGGGAATCACGCAGTCACCAGCATCTCAACGGGCGATGTCTTACGTGGCAGCACTCGTATTCATCGGTTTATCGTTTGTAGGCGTACGCTCGATCTTAACGTTTGCAGGCGTGTTGTAAGGAAAGGGGAACTGACAACATGGCGAACAAGAATCTTGTCATCATCGGCGGAGGGCTTGCCGGTCTGATGGCTACGATAAAAGCAGCGGAGCAAGGCGTACCAGTTAAGTTATTCTCACTCGTACCCGTCAAACGCTCACACTCTGTTTGTGCACAAGGTGGCATCAACGGAGCGGTCAATACAAAAGGGGAAGGCGATTCACCATACCAGCATTTCGATGACACGGTATACGGTGGGGACTTCCTCGCAAATCAACCACCTGTTCAAAAAATGGCGGAAGCAGCGCCGAAAATCATTCATATGTTCGACCGGATGGGCGTCATGTTCAACCGGACACCGGAAGGCTTACTCGACTTCCGACGTTTCGGCGGAACGTTGCATCACCGGACGGCATACGCTGGAGCGACGACAGGACAACAACTGTTGTACGCATTAGATGAACAGGTTCGTAAGTTCGAAGCGCAAGGTTTGGTAGAAAAATATGAAGGATGGGAATTCCTTCGTGCCATCATCGATGACAATGGCATCTGTCGTGGAGCAGTTTGTCAAAACCTCCGGACGATGGAAATCGAGGCATTTGCCGCGGATTCTGTCATCCTCGCGACGGGTGGTCCTGGGGTCATCTTCGGAAAATCGACGAACTCGGTCATCAACACAGGACAAGCTGCAGCTGCTGTCTATCGTCAAGGTGCGATCTATGCGAACGGTGAATTCATCCAAATTCACCCGACAGCGATTCCTGGAGACGATAAGTTACGTCTCATGAGTGAATCAGCACGAGGTGAGGGTGGTCGCGTCTGGACGTATAAAGACGGTAAGCCTTGGTATTTCCTCGAAGAGAAATATCCGGCATACGGAAACCTTGTTCCACGGGATATCGCGACACGTGAGATTTTCGACGTCTGTGTCAATCAAAAACTCGGCGTCAACGGGGAGAACATGGTCTATCTGGATCTATCGCATAAAGACGCAAAAGAACTTGACGTCAAACTCGGTGGGATCCTTGAAATCTACGAGAAGTTCGTCGGTGACGATCCACGAAAAGTACCAATGAAGATATTCCCTGCTGTTCACTACTCAATGGGTGGACTATGGGTCGACTACGATCAAATGACGAACATCCCTGGATTGTTCGCAGCTGGTGAATGTGATTATTCGATGCATGGTGGTAACCGTCTCGGAGCGAACTCACTTCTCTCTGCGGTATACGGCGGAATGGTCGCTGGACCATCAGCCATTGCTTATATGAATGAACTCGAGACATCGGTTCATGAGATGAGTGAGGACGTGGTCGAAGCGCATAAAATCGAAGAAATCAACCGCTTCAACGATATCCTATCAATGGAAGGTACGGAAAACGCGTATCAAATCCACCGTGAGCTTGGAGAAATCATGACGGATAACGTCACGGTCGTCCGGTACAACGATAAGCTCGAAGAGACACTGACAAAAATCAAGGAACTCCGCGATCGCTTCACACGCATCTCGGCAACGGATACAGCACGTTGGAGTAACCAAGGGGCATCGTTCATCCGTCAGCTCGATCACATGCTCGACCTAGCTGAAGCAATCACGCTCGGTGCTTTAAAACGTGACGAGAGTCGCGGAGCGCACTATAAACCGGACTTCCCGGAACGTAATGATGAACAGTTCTTGAAGACGACGATGGCACGTTACACGAACGGTCATCCGGAAATCTTCTATGAAGACGTTGACACGTCGTTGATTCCACCACGGAAACGCGATTACAGCAAGAAGTCGAAGAAAGAGGTGAAAGCATAATGGCGACACCACTCGAATCATCTACTACGCAAAAATCGGTTCAATTCATCGTTCAACGTCAAGATGGACCTGATGGTAAACCGTATGATGAAGCGTTTGAAATTCCGTACCGTCCGAACATGAACGTCATCTCTGCTTTAATGGAGATTCGCCGGAACCCTGTGAATGCAGCCGGTGAAAAAACGACACCGATCAACTGGGACATGGGTTGTCTAGAAGAAGTCTGTGGCGCTTGTTCGATGGTCATCAACGGCACACCACGTCAGTCGTGTACGGCACTCGTTGATAAACTCGAACAACCGATCCGCCTTCAACCGATGCAGACGTTCCCGATCGTTCGTGACCTTCAAGTCGACCGTCAACGCATGTTCGATGCGTTGAAAAAGGTTAAAGCATGGGTCCCGATCGATGGAACGTACGACTTAGGTCCAGGACCACGGATGCCAGAGAACAAACGTCAATGGGCATATGAGTTATCGAAATGTATGACGTGTGGTGTGTGTCTCGAGGCATGTCCGAACGTCAACGATCGTTCGACATTCATCGGACCAGCATCGATCTCACAAGTTCGTCTATTCAACTCGCATCCGACAGGTGCCTTCCACAAGGAAGAACGCCTTGAAGCGTTAATGGAAGATGGCGGGATCATGCAGTGCGGTAACGCTCAAAACTGTGTTGAGGTTTGTCCGAAAGGGATTCCGCTGACGACTTCAATCGCGGCGATGAACCGTCAGACGACACTTCATTCATTCAAAAAGTTCTTCGGTAGTGACGAAGGACGAACAGGTGAAGCCGTTAGTTCATGATTTATCAAAGAAGGAGCTTGCTCCTTCTTTTTTCATTCAGACAGGAGGAACTCATTGTGCGCGTACCAGCTTATATTCCAGAACTTGAGTCATGGCTTGAACAGATGAAACATGGCACACGACTCGACGTCGCTGTTCGTTTTGCGGAGACGGATGCCTATGGTCATATGAATAACCGAGTACCGTTCGTCTATTTTGAAGACGTTCGGACATTGATGTTAGAGGAAACAGGATATTCGCTTGCAGAAGACGGCATTATCGTCGTCGCCGATGCTCAGTGTAACTATATTCGCCAAGTCTATCCACGGGCGCGTCTCGCTGTCTATGCGTATCCGGTACATGTCGGTAGTGCATCGTGTGACGTCCACTATGCGGCATTTGATGAGCAAGGTGAATTGATGTTCACGGGACGGACATCTATGGTACAAATCGATCGTTCGGGGAAAGCATTCCCATGGAGTGAAGCGTATAAAAATTCCTTGCAGAATCGATTCGAATCCGTTATCATTTGATAATGAGTTCACATATTCGAAAACGACTCACTAGTACGTTATTAGTGAAGGGAGATTTCTTAATCATGGAAAAAACATTCAAAGTCATCGCGGATTCAGGCATTCATGCTCGTCCGGCTACTCAGCTCGTCAACACAGCTTCTAAATTCCAATCAGACATCAACTTGGAATACAACGGGAAGACTGTCAACTTGAAGTCAATCATGGGTGTTCTTTCACTCGGAATCGCGAAAGATTCAGATATCAAAATCGTTGCAAACGGTGACGATGCTTCTGAAGCAATCACGACTCTTTCAGATATGCTGACTAGCGAAGGTCTTGTTCAGTAATCCTGTAATCGTACATTCTCGGACGCCGGTCTTGCACCGTCGTCCTTTTTTGTTACCATAGGAAAGAGAGAAAGAGGTGGAGAAGAGTGAATCGAGCGATTGGAGTACTGGATTCCGGAGTCGGTGGGTTGACGGTCGCACGTGAATTGATGCGACAGTTGCCCCATGAGCGAATCATCTATGTCGGGGATACATTGCGGTGTCCGTATGGTCCTCGTCCAGAAGAAGAGATTCGTGAGTTTACGTGGGAGATGATTGATTATCTCGTGCAACAAGATGTGAAATTGATCGTGATCGCCTGTAACACAGCCACGGCTGTCGTCTTAAAAGAAGCGCGAGAACGTTTAAATATACCTGTCATCGGTGTCATTGATCCGGGAGCCCGCGCGGCAGTTAAGGTGACGCGTACGAAACGAATCGGTGTCATTGGAACGAAGATGACGATTACAAGTAATTCCTACGAGAAGGCGTTACGCCACGTCGAAGGGCAAGTCGTCGTCGAATCGTTAGCGTGCCCGCCATTCGTTCCGCTCGTCGAGTCGATGCAGACAGATGGTGCGTACGTCGAACGTGTCGTTGCCAATACATTACGACCATTGATGAATTACGATATGGATACATTGATCCTCGGGTGCACCCATTACCCGCTTCTAGCAGATGTGATTGGACGGGTCATCGGACCAGGCGTCCAGCTAATCTCTTCAGGAGACGAGACAGCGCTCGAGGTAGCAGCACTACTTGATTACAATACGATTTCAGCAGATGTGACACAAATTCCGGAACATCGTTATTACGCGACAGGCGATATCCGCTCATTTGATCAGATTGCGACGGACTGGCTCGATCAGACCATCCATGCGGAGCGCATCGTGCTTGGAACGGAGGAAGATTAAATGCGGATAGACCAACGAACGGCGGATGATCTCCGTCCTATTCAATTATCGATTGATGTCAATAAACACGCAGAAGGTTCTGTCTTGATTGAACTGGGAGATACGAAAGTCCTCTGTACGGCGACCGTCGAGGAGAAGGTGCCACCGTTCCTTCGCGGTAAACGCCAGGGCTGGATCAATGCGGAATATTCGATGTTGCCGCGTGCGACGGCTCAGCGGACCGCACGAGAAGCCGTCCGCGGCAAACAGACGGGACGGACGATGGAAATCCAACGTCTGATCAGCCGCTCGCTTCGGGCCGTCTTTGATTTAGAGAAGCTCGGGGAACGAACGATCTGGATCGATTGTGACGTTATTCAGGCAGATGGCGGTACACGAACGGCATCGATCACTGGTGGTTTTTTGGCACTCGTCCGAGCAGTCGATCAATTGATTCAAGCGGGAAAACTGACAGATACACCGATCAAAGAGGGCATCGCAGCCATCTCGGTTGGAATCGTCGAGTCGAATGTCTTGCTCGATCTATGCTATGAAGAGGACGCTGCGGCGGAAGTCGACTTCAATCTCGTCATGACCTCATCGGGTAAAATCGTCGAGATGCAAGCAACAGGAGAAGAGTCGACATTTTCCCGTCAAGAGATGCTCGAAATGCTCGAACTTGGGGAAAAAGGAATTAAGGAACTGATTGAGGCTGGCCGTGAGGCACTCGGTGTCTCTTGGTGGTATGTAGGAGAAGAAGTGGGGGAACATAGATGAAGGTCATCGTCGCAACACACAATGCAGGTAAAGTGAAGGAACTTGAAAGCATGCTAGGTCGTCTCGGTTATACGGTCGAGTCGTTACTCGATCACGCCGATGCTCCGGAAACGGATGAAACAGGTGAGACATTCGAGGAGAATGCACTTTTAAAAGCAACAGAGGCAGCAGCCTACTTTGGCCACGCTGTACTTGCTGATGATTCAGGTCTTGAAGTCGATGCTTTAGATGGCGCTCCCGGCGTCTACTCAGCACGCTTTGCGGGTCTTGAAAAGTCCGATGCGGCGAACAATGCTCTACTACTTGAAAAGTTAGAAGGTGTTCCGGAGGAAGAGCGGACGGCGCGCTTCGTTTGTGTACTCGCGCTAGCGAAACCAACGGGTGAGACATTGACGGTTCGTGGAACGATGGAAGGGCGAATCGGTTTTGAGGCGTCGGGTTCGAACGGTTTCGGTTATGATCCATTGTTCGTCACAGAAAGCGGACAGACGGCTGCTGAATTGACGAAAGAAGAAAAAGCGATGATTAGTCATCGTGGCAATGCATTGCGCAAGCTCGAACAGGACTTAACTACTTTCTTAGGAGTGTGATGAAGATGAGAGCGTTGATCGTTAGTGATAGTCATGGACTAGAACAAGAATTGCTTACGATATTCGAACGTCACCAAGACGTAGATGCGGCATTTCATTGTGGGGACTCCCAATTGACGCGCGACATCGAATCATTATATCCATATCGTGTTGTACGAGGGAATTGCGATTACGGACACGATTTTCCGGAAGAAGTCGTATCGGAAATGGATGGTCATACCATCCTCTGTGTCCACGGACATCGGCAGGACGTCAAATACAGTCTAGATGTCTTACAGCATCATGCGAAGGAAAAGCAGGCGGACATCGTCTTATATGGTCATTCCCATGTGGCGAAGGCTGAATATCGGGACGGTGTGTTATTCATCAATCCAGGTTCAATCCGGATGCCACGTCATCGACCAGACAAGACGTATGCGATTCTTGAAGTGGATCAAAACCGTTATTCTGTCGATTTTCTTGATGTGAACGGTGACCCGGTAAATGCCCTTCATCTGGACGGAACATTTTTGTAATAAAATAATTGCAATGTTTGTAATGTGATTGACACGAAAGAATTGTTCTAGTATAGTTTATTCGTGTTGACACGTCCCAATAGCTCAGCAGGATAGAGCAACGGCCTTCTAAGCCGTCGGTCGGGGGTTCGAATCCCTCTTGGGACGCTATAATTAAAATAGAGACTGCCCTTACGAGGGTGGTCTCTTTTTTTTATTCCGATTTTCGATTATAATTAAGGTATCATGAACTCGAAAGGGATGAATGCTATGTGGAAGAAAGTTGGAGCAGTCCTTATGCTAAGTACGTTTCTTGCTGGATGTAGTGAGATTTCAAATACAGTCGACGATGCAAAACAACAAGTCAACGATGTAAAAAATAGTGTCGATTACGCTGGAGAACTTCAAGGAATTGCAAAAGATACGGCCCAAGTCACGTCAGATTTGTCGGCTTCCCTGAATGAGGCGGCTACGACAGCGCGTGAATCTGCGAACCCTGAACAGGCACTTGATCAACAAATCGAAAAGTTGAAGGAAAACGGAACGATTGATCAGTTCAATCAAGAACTGGATCAAATCGATCAACGACTAGCGGGACTTGAAAATCCGCCGCAAGAATTGCAAAATTTAAGTGCAAAACTCGAGCAGTACGTGAATCAATCGGAAGATATCGCTCGATTACTTGAAGCTGACGTCTCATTAGATACGTTGAATCGATTAGGAATCGAGCAGGCGGGACAACTTCAAGAAGCGATCACGAACTGGACGTCTTTACTCGATCCATTTACGAAATAAGAAGTTGAATATGAAGGAGTGCCGGAATATGGGGACATCGCGCTGGATGGAACATGAACTAGAAGTAGAACGAGCGCGGATTCTTCGTTTGCCCGCTTCTAAACAAGAACAATTGATTATGGAATTAGAGACTGACCAATTGACAGGAGAAGATGTCTTACACCGGCTCTATGTCATTCAACCACTCTTAATGCATGACCGTGAACGATTTGAAACAGTGGCAGAACGTTTTCTTGAAGTCGAGGGTGTCGAGCAAGTGCTCGCACTCTTTCTTTATGAACTCGGAGAACGTTATCCGATGAAACTCGCTTTGCGCTCGGCGTCACCGTATCTGCCTTATGGGCTCGCGCTTCGATTAGATGAAATCAAACAACAGATGCGTGTTCGCGAACAAAAGCCGGCAGTTCAAAACAACCCTGTTGCGCAGCGTGAGGTAACAGCAGCAACGGAATTGATGCATGTGTTGCGACACGGCAGTTGGGTCGAACAAATGCGCCAATTGACCGGTGTGGAATTCGAACGGACATCTGAGCTCATTGCATACATCACACAAAAATACCTTCAGGCGCAAGAGACAGCACATCAAAGTCTACTCGTCATTGATCAGTTATTAGGAAGCGTGCTTCATCACGTGCCATATCCGGTAAGCATTCATGTGCCACACTTAGATGTAGACTGGACGATCTCGTCACGTGAAGAGTTAGAAGAAATCCTGCTGGTACATCAACAGGAGCAACAAGCGTTACTGGCATCGATGCACACGTTAGAGCGAATGGATCCGTTCCGAGCGTTGCTCGTCTTGCGATCGGATCAACTGATTCATCTTGAAGAACGAGAACGAATCGGATCAGATATGGAGAAGTGGCTCGCAGCATGCGAAGAACTCGCAGGTCTGACATTTGAACGTGAAGAACCGGAACGTATCCTCAGTCCGCTGGCGAAGCGGTTATATCGAGCGGCACATATCCTTTATCCGGAAGTCATTGCATTCGAGCAAATTTACTTCGATTGAGACATCAGGAAACGATTCGTTCAACAGTGGTAATCGTCAGAACGATTGTGCTATAATGTGACTTGTTGTACACACATGTACGCTAATTGACAATTTTGGAGGGACTCAGCATGACTGCAAAATGGGAAAAACAATCAGGTAGCCTCGGCGTCCTCACGTATGAAGCGCCTGCTGAAGCATTTGATAAAGCGGTAGACCAAGCGTTCAAGAAAGTCGTTAAGACTTTGAACACACCTGGTTTCCGTAAAGGAAAAATGCCACGCGCAATGTTCAACAAAATGTATGGTGAAGAAGCACTGTATCAAGATGCACTCGATATCCTTTACAAGGACACAATCGAAGGTGCAGTCGTCGAATCAGGAATCGAGCCAATCGCGCTTGAGAACATCGACGTTGAAACACTCGAAAAAGGCAAGCCAGTCGAATTCAAAATCACGTTCGTCATCGAGCCAGAAGCTACACTCGGTGAGTACAAAGGTCTTGAGTACACAGCAGTTGAAACGAACGTTACTGACGAAGACGTCGACGCTGAACTCAAAACATTACAAGAACGCGGTGCAGAACTCGTCGTTAAAGAAGATGGCGTCATCGAGAATGGCGATACAGTCGTATTCGACTTCGCAGGTTTCGATGGGGAAAACCAATTCGACGGCGGAACTGCTGAGAACTACTCACTCGTCATCGGTTCTGGAAACTTCATTCCTGGATTCGAAGAGCAAATGGTCGGTTTAAAAACTGGCGAGCAAAAAGATCTTGAAGTGACATTCCCAGAGGAATACCACGAAGCATCACTCGCTGGAAAACCAGTTACATTCAAAGTAACAATCCACGAAGTTAAAGCACAAGAGCTCCCTGAATTGACAGATGAGTTCGCAAAAGAAATGGATGAAGAAGTTTCTTCACTCGACGAGTTGAAAACAAAAATCCGTACGCGTCTCGAAAACACACGCAAACAAGAAGCTGATGCTTCAATGCGCGATGAGTTAGTCGAAGCGGCTACGAAAAACGCGACAGTTGATCTTCCAGAAGTCATGGTCGAAAACGAAGTCGAGCGTATGGTTCAAGAGTTCACACAACGTATTCAATCACAAGGCATCGACCTCAACATGTACTTCCAGTTGACTGGAACGACAGAAGAGGCAATGCGTTCTGAAATGAAAGAGCAAGCGGAAGAGCGTGTTAAAGCACGTCTCGTCCTCAAGCAAATCGTTGCTGACGAAAAAATCGAAGTAACAGATGAGGAAACTCAAACTGAACTTCAATCAATGTCAGAACTCTACAACATCCCTGCAGATCAACTTGAAACGATGCTTGCACCACAAGGTGGTCTTGAAACGCTTAAAGGCGATCTTCAATTCCGTAAAGCTATCGATGTTCTCGTCGACAACGCAAAAGCAAAATAAGCCATTTCATGGTTTTCGATCGACTTCAAGCCCAATTTCTGGTCTTGGAGTCGATTTTTTTGTACGATAGGTCAAACAAGGACAAACGATCCTTGGTTCAGAACATCAAACTGTAAATCGTTCGTCCAGGATTTGAAAGACTTTCCTTGTTCATGCTACAATCATAAATAGTAAAACGTGAGACGGGATGCTACAGGCGTCCATACAATTTCCACGTTAAAGGGGTGGACCTTTATGTTTAAATTTAACGAAGAAAAAGGTCAGCTAAAATGTTCTTTCTGTGGAAAGACACAAGAACAAGTACGCAAACTTGTTGCTGGACCTGGCGTTTACATTTGCGACGAGTGTATCGAACTCTGCAATGAAATCGTAGAGGAAGAACTCGGTACTGAAGAAGAAGTCGAGCTGAAAAATGTTCCAAAACCGCATGAAATTCGTACGACACTTGACGATTATGTCATCGGTCAGGAGAAAGCGAAGAAATCGTTGTCTGTAGCGATGTACAATCACTACAAACGAATCAATGCTGGTGGTCGCGCAGATGATGTCGAGCTTTCGAAATCGAACATCGTCATGATTGGACCAACAGGTAGCGGTAAAACACTTCTTGCCCAAACGATGGCACGTATCTTGAACGTACCGTTTGCGATTGCAGATGCAACAAGTTTGACGGAAGCCGGTTATGTTGGTGAAGACGTCGAGAACATCCTGTTGAAACTCATCCAAGCAGCGGACTACGATGTTGAGAAGGCTGAAAAAGGAATCATCTATATTGATGAGATCGATAAGATTGCTCGTAAATCAGAAAACCCGTCGATTACACGTGACGTATCTGGTGAGGGTGTCCAACAAGCCTTGCTGAAGATTTTGGAAGGAACGGTTGCGAGTGTACCGCCACAAGGTGGACGGAAACACCCACATCAAGAATTCATCCAAATCGATACGACGAACATCTTGTTCATCGTCGGTGGCGCATTCGATGGTATCGATCAGTCGATCAAACGTCGTCTTGGTAAAAAAGTCATCGGATTCGGAAACGATTCAGAGAACCGTAACCTTACACAAAAAGAAATTCTGGCAGCTGCATTACCAGAAGATCTTCAAAAGTTCGGTTTGATTCCAGAGTTCATCGGTCGTTTGCCGGTCATGGCGACGCTCGAGCCACTTGACGAAGAGGCACTCGTTCAAATCTTGACGAAACCGAAAAACGCCCTCGTGAAACAATATAAGAAAATGCTTCAACTTGATGATGTCGAACTCGACTTCACGGAAGATGCACTTCTTGAGATTGCAAAACTTGCAATCGAACGTAAAACAGGTGCACGTGGTCTTCGTTCAATCATCGAAGAGACTATGCTTGATATCATGTTCGAAATCCCATCGCGTGAAGACATCGCGAAAGTCATCATTACAGCAGAAACGTTGACTGGTAAACGCGGTCCAACGCTTGAGTTGAAAGATGGTACAATTGAACATGGGAAAGAAAAAGAAACGGCGTAACACCGTGACAAATCGGCTCGGAGGCTACTTGTACGCCTTTCCGAGTCTTTTTGTTTAGGAGGAATTCGAATGAAGAAAAAACAATATCCACTTTTACCGTTACGCGGTGTCGTCGCGTATCCGTTGATCGGATTGACGATCGATGTCGGGCGTCCGGTATCCTTAAAAGCCTTACTTGCATCAAAGGAACACGAAATCGATCTCGTCGTCGTCACACAACGTGATCCAGAAGCAGAGCCGTCTGTCGACGGGTTGCATCAGGTTGGTACGCTCGTTCAAATCGCGAAGATGAGTGAACTCGGGAATGATACGGTCCGTGTCCGCGTCATCGGGAAGGAACGCGTCCGGATTGAAAACGTCGAGGAGACGGACGAGGGTTATCAAGCTGTCATCGAACCAATCGAGAAGATGGACATCAAAGGAGCGAAACAAGAAGCGCTCGTTCGTCTCATCAAAGAACAGTTTGGTCAACTCGTCTCCCGGATTAAAGGAATCGGAACCGATGAACGTCGCCGGTTCGAGACATACGAACGCCTCGATTCATTGACGGACTATATCACGTCGAAGCTACCAATCGATATTTCGAAGAAGCAGGAGTTTCTCGAACAACAGGATCCGGTCGAACGAGGATTGATGTTGCTTGATGTCATGAAACACGAATATGAAGTCGTCGAACTCGAACGTGAGATGCGTGAACGGACGAAGAAGACGATTGAACAATCGCAACGCGAGTATTACTTGCGGGAACAATTGAAGACGATTCAACAAGAACTCGGTGGCGAATCAGCTTCTGTTGAAAGCGATGCGACGAAATACCGGGAGCAGCTTGCGATGCTTGAATTACCAGAAACGACGGTTGCGAACGTCGAGAAGGAAATCAGTCGTTTAGCGGTCGTACCGGCGACGAGTCCCGAACATGGGGTCATTCGCAACTATCTCGAATGGTTCTTCTCGTTGCCGTGGAATGAAGCAACCGATGATTTCTTGAACGTCTCAGCTGCTTCGGAACAGCTTGAAAAGGATCATTACGGTCTAGAGAAGGTCAAAGAACGAATCCTTGAGTATCTTGCCGTTCGTCAATTGACGGACTCATTGCGTGGACCGATTCTTTGTCTTTCTGGGCCTCCAGGAGTCGGGAAAACGTCGCTTGCCCGTTCGATTGCCACAGCACTTGAGCGGAAGTTCGTCCGTGTCTCACTTGGTGGCGTGCGCGACGAAGCGGAAATCCGTGGACATCGCCGGACGTATATCGGTGCGATGCCAGGACGGATCATTCGTGGTTTAAAACAAGCAGGAACGAACAACCCGGTCTTCCTGCTCGATGAGATCGATAAGATGTCAAATGACTTCCGTGGTGACCCGTCGTCCGCGATGCTCGAAGTTCTTGATCCAGAACAAAACAACAGCTTCTCTGATCACTATATCGAAGAACCGTTCGATTTATCGAATGTCCTGTTCATCGCGACAGCGAACGATGTCTCAAACATCCCCGGACCGTTGCTTGACCGGATGGAACTGATTCAAATCGGTGGCTATACGGAACAAGAGAAGACGGAAATTGCCGTTCGTCATCTCTTATCGAAGCAACTGGCTGAACACGGTCTGAAAAAGAGTCAATTGACGGTCAAAGCAGACGCGCTAGAAGAAGTCGTCCGGCGTTATACACGTGAAGCCGGTGTTCGGAATCTCGAACGTGTCCTCGGCTCACTTTGCCGGAAAGCAGCGAAACAAATCGCGATGGGGGAGAAGAAACGGGTGACGGTGACGAAGCGTAATCTGGACGATTTCCTAGGCAAACCGATTTACCGCTATGGTCAAGGCGAGCTCGAAGATATGATTGGCGCGGTGACTGGTTTAGCGTATACTGCTTTTGGGGGCGATACGTTGACGATCGAAGTCAGCCTTGCTCCGGGTAAAGGGAAATTGCAGTTAACCGGGAAACTCGGTGATGTCATGCAAGAGTCGGCTCAGACCGCCTACAGCTTCGTCCGAGCGAATGCGACGTCGCTTGGCATCGAACCGAACTTCTACGAAACGCAAGACATCCACATCCACGTTCCTGAGGGTGCCGTACCAAAAGATGGTCCATCTGCTGGGATCACACTCGCGACAGCATTGATTTCCGCTTTAACAAAACGTCCGGTTCGCCGAGACGTCGGAATGACGGGTGAAATCACGTTGCGTGGACGTGTCTTACCAATCGGTGGACTAAAGGAGAAGTCACTCGCAGCACACCGTGCGGGCTTGACGACCGTTCTGCTGCCGCAAGACAATACGCGGGACATCGATGATATCCCGGAAAGCGTCCGCGCAGGAATGGAATTCATTCCGGTCGCGACGATGGAGCAAGTGCTCGAACATGCATTAAAAGGAGAGTAACATGAAAATTTATAAAGCTGATTTTATTACGAGTGGCGTCAATCCGGAACATTATCCGGAGCCATTGTTGCCAGAAGTGGCACTCGCAGGGCGATCGAACGTCGGAAAGTCCTCTTTCATCAATAAACTGGTCCAGCGTAAAGCACTCGCGCGGACATCTTCGAAACCAGGTAAAACGCAAACCTTGAACTTCTTCAACATCAATGATGAAGTCATGTTCGTCGATGTACCGGGTTACGGATATGCGAAAGTTTCGAAGACGGAGCGTGAAGCGTGGGGCAAGATGATGGAGAAGTACTTCACACAACGTGAAATCCTTAAAGGTGTCGTACAGCTCGTTGACATCCGACACGATCCGTCTGCGGATGATGTGACGATGTATGATTTCTTGAAGTATTACGATCTACCGGTCATCGTCGTTGCGACAAAACTCGATAAAATCAAGAAGAGTCAACGTGATAAACATATCGCGGCGATTAAACGTAAGTTGCAATTTGATGGTCAAGATACATTGATTCCTTTCTCGTCCGAGACAGGAGAGGGCGTCGATGCAGCGTGGGAAGCGATTTATCGCTTATTGTAAAGATTAAAGCCTACTAAATCTGCAGGATTTCGTAGGCTTTTTTACTTTCTATACATAAAAAGTGCTTTGTGAAAAATCTATTATTTCGTAATATAGTGTGTAAGAATAGCTATAATGACTATGTAATAAATGGGAGTGTGAATGGTTTGGATTTGCTTCGAAACAAATGGTTTAAGGCATTAATCTGGGTATTAGTGATTTTTCTCGTTATCTGGGTCGGTACAAAGATCTCATTTTTATTCCAGCCGATTAAAGTCATGCTGGCATTGATCTTCCCGCCGCTGATCATTGCGGGGATTTTCTATTATTTCACGCTCGGTATCGTAGATGCATTGCAAAAACGCGTCAAGAAACGTGGTCTTGCCGTGTTGATCGTCTTGCTTGGTTTCATCACGGTTCTGACGATTGCTGTCGCTTCGATCGGACCAATTTTAGTCGAGCAGGTGACGGATTTTGCGACAAGCATTCCGACACTCGTCGTTGAATTGCGCGATCAGACGTTAAATTTACGCGATCAATTGATGAACAATCGTTTCATCTCGACATGGGTTCACGAGAATACGGACTTGTTTGACAAGTGGACGAATGAAGCAACGTCTTATATCGGTACAGTCTTTAAGTCTGTCTCGACGTCTGTCGGAACGATTTTCGGTGTCATCTCTTCGACTGTCTTAATCATCGTCTTAGTGCCGTTCATCTTAGTTTATATGTTGCTTGACGGCTATAAGTTTCCGGATTCCGTCGTCAAGCTGTTGCCGAAAAGCTATGAAACAGAAACGCGTAAAATCTTGCACGACATGCACGTGACAGTGAAGCATTATGTCAATGGACAAGTCATCGTCTCGATCTGTGTCGGTCTCATGTCATTGATTGGCTTCTTCATCTCAGATATTCAATATGCGTTACTGCTTGCCTTATTCTGTACGGTCACAAACATCATTCCGTATCTTGGTCCCTACATCGGTGCCGTACCGGCGGTCATCGTCGGGTTCATCGATGATCCGATCAAAGCCGTCTATGCGATCATCACGATCGTCGTCGCGCAGCAAATCGAGTCGAACTTGATTTCTCCTTATGTCCAAGGGAAGACACTCAAGGTTCATCCGCTGACGATCATCATCGTCTTGCTCGTTGCTGGGAAAATCGGTGGGATCATTGGTGTCATCCTAGCAGTTCCGACCTATGCGGTCACAAAAGTCGTCGTTCAAAATATCGCTCGGATCTATCGTTTACGTCAGCAACGTCTCGACGTACCGGACGTGACAGTACCACCTGAATCCTTGAAGTAAAGTGTAACCCTCTGACCTTTTTAGGAGCAGAGGGTTTGTGATTTTCATGAGAGAGGGATAAGGTAGAAGAAGAGAAAAAATGAAGAAGATTTCACAACTTCGACTCATTTTAGTTTATAAATTGATTGGAATCTTTTTTATAATGGTTATAATGTAGGATAGAGAACGAAAAGATAGATCGGAACGAAATCTTTGGACGTAAGGGGTAGAGCGCATGCATATCGTAGTGGTCGGCTTGAATAACAAAACAGCGCCTGTATCAATACGCGAACAAGTCTCATTTGGGGAGCATGAGATGAAGGGAGCGGTCGTCGCATTGCGCGATGAAAAAAGTATTTTTGAAAGTGTCATCGTCTCGACATGTAATCGGACGGAACTGTACGTCGTGACGGATCAGCCACATACAGGACGGTATTATACGAAACGTTTTCTTGCAAACTGGTTCGGTTTGACGATGGAGGAACTGGAGCCGTATCTCTTCATTCATGAAGGGTTCGATGCGATGAAGCATCTGTTCCGCGTGACAAGTGGGCTTGATTCGATGATTGTCGGTGAAACGCAGATTCTTGGTCAAGTCAAGACAAGCTTCTTCATGGCGCAAAAGCTTGAAACGACAGGAACGGTCTTCAATAAACTCTTCAAAGAAGCGGTCACGCTCGCCAAACGGGCTCACGCAGAAACTGGAATCGGTGAAAATGCCGTTTCTGTCAGTGCTGCAGCTGTCACGCTTGCCGAACAGTTACTCGGATCGCTTGAAGATAAATCAATCGTCGTCATCGGTGCGGGAGAAACCGGCGAATTGACGACGCTTAACCTATATGAAGCAGGGGCACGCGATATCACGGTCTTTAACCGGACGTTAGCTAAAGCAGAAGAGGTCGCGAATCGGTTCGAAGGATCGGCACATTCGATTAACGAGATGCAGTGCGGTTTGCTTCGGGCAGACATCGTCATCTCTTCAACGGGTGCCAAACGGGCCATCATCAAACGGGAAGACATCGCGGCTGCACAGCTGTTCCGTCACGATCGTCCATTCCTCTTGATCGATATCGCCGTACCACGCGACATCGAACCGACCGTCGGTGACTTGCCAGGTGTTCATTTGTATGATGTCGATGATCTGACATCGATCGTCCAACAAAATATGGCGGAACGAATGAAGGAAGCGGCGAAGATCGAACAACGGATTGAAGCGGCGATCGCTGAGTTCGAAGGTTGGATGACGACACTTGGTGTCGTACCGATCATCACGGAATTACGAGACCAGGCGTTACGCATTCAACAAGAAACGATGCAAAGTTTGGAACGGAAGTTACCGGAGATGTCGAAACGTGAAAAAACCGTCATTGGCAAACACATGAAATCAATCATCAACCAGTTGTTGCGTGAACCGTTGTCTTATATTAAAGATGCGGCAGCGAAGCCAGATGCCGATGAACGGATTGCGCAGTTCATGGATACGTTTGCACTTAACGAAGACTTGTTCGAAGGGCTCGAAGATGACGTCATGACATCAGAAGAGACGACACCTTCCGCAAAAGCTGTGAACCGGTGAACAAAGCACGATTTGTGTTACAATAGAAAATGCATGGGGCGGACTTGTGCCGCCCCTTTATCATTGTACAGGGGGATTTTAGCATGCGAAAAATCATTGTTGGATCGCGAAGCTCGAAGCTAGCGATGACACAGACGAAATGGGTCATTGACCAGTTGAAACAAGCCGGCGCGCCGTATGAGTTCGAAATCAAGAACATCATCACAAAAGGGGACCGCATTTTGGATGTGACGCTCTCGAAAGTCGGCGGTAAAGGATTATTCGTAAAAGAAATCGAGCAACAGATGATTGACGAAGAAATCGATTTTGCCGTTCACAGCATGAAGGATCTACCTTCTGAATTACCGGATGGTCTCATCATCGGTGCCACACCAGCACGTGTCGATGCGCGTGATGCCTTGATCACGAAAACAGGCGAAGGTCTTGCTTCCTTGCCAGAAGGTGCAGTTGTCGGTACGAGTAGCTTACGTCGTGGGTCGCAATTGCTAAAACTCCGCCCTGATTTAAAGATCGAATCGATTCGCGGAAACATCGACACACGACTCGATAAATTAAAGAATGGTCCGTTTGACGGGATCCTGCTCGCAGCAGCTGGTCTACAACGGATGGGTTGGTCTGAAGACGTCGTCTCGGAATATCTCTCGACAGATGACATGATTCCAGCCGTCGGTCAAGGAATCCTCGGTATCGAATGTCGGGAACATGACCAAGAAGTACGTGACCTTCTGCACCTGATCCATGATCAGATGACGGAAAAAGTAGCTTACGCCGAGCGTGCTTTCCTAGCTGCAATCGAAGGCAGCTGTCACGTTCCGGTTGGTGGATTCGCAACGATCAACGAAGACATGTCAACGACACTCGTCGGATTCATTGGATCCGTCGATGGAGAGCAAATCCTACTCGAGCGCGAATCAGGTCTTGACCCGATGCAACTCGGTCAAGATGTTGCCGAACGTCTGCTTGCTTCGGGCGGTCGCGAGATTCTCGCGACACTTCCGGATGACTTGTAAGCAGGTACTCTTCACGGGCAGCCGACCACCGACGAACGAGCAGATCGCGCGATTGCGCGCCGTCGCGATCGAGTCAGTGCACTATCCTGTCATTGAAACGCGACCGGTTTCGTTTACATTGCCGAAGGGAATTGATTGGCTCATCGTGACGAGTCCGAATGGTGTCCACCGGATTGCTGATGCGTTGCCTGAATTAGCAGCAACGCGTATCGCGGTCGTCGGACGAAAGACGGCAGATGCACTTGCGAAGTACGGTCGAACAGCCGACTTCTGTCCGTCGACCTTTACAGGAGACGCACTCGTCGCAGAACTCGGACCACACTTGTCTGACGGCGATCATATCGTCTTTGCGCGAGGGAACCGATCGCGGCAAGCGCCGGTCGATCAGTTACGAAAACTGAATCGATATACGATCGAAGATATCATCACCTATGAAACCGTCACCCGTCGGCTACCTGAAGCACTTATCAGAACTGCCGCCTATATTGGACTGCAGAGTCCTTCCGCTGTCGAAGCGATTGCTCCACTGTCCCCGCAGGCGACGTTCATCGTCATTGGGACAATCACGGAGCAAGCAGCAAAAACAGCCGGACTTCAACCGATCCATGTCGCCCGTGAATTCACGATGGACGGCATGATTGATCGTATCATTGAGGAGGAATCAGCATGAACACATTAGAATACGCACGTCACCATCGTTTACGTCATACCGCATCACTCCGGTCACTCGTCCGCGAGAATCAGTTGCATAAATCAGATTTGATTTATCCGATTTTCGTCGCTGAAGGCGAAGACATTAAACGCGAAGTCAGTTCGATGCCCGGCGTCTTCAACTTATCACTCGATCATCTGACGGCTGAGATTGAAGAAGTCGTCGCACTCGGAATCGAATCTGTCATTTTATTCGGTGTTCCGCACGACCACTTGAAAGACGAGCAAGGATCAGGTGCGTTTCACGATCACGGGATTGTTCAAGAAGCGACACGTCTCGTCAAGAAGGTTGCCCCGCAGCTAACGGTCATCGCCGACACATGTTTATGTGAATATACATCGACAGGTCACTGTGGAATCGTCGCTGACGGTACGGTCGATAATGATGCGTCATTACCGCTTCACGTCAAGACAGCGGTCTCACAAGCTCGAGCAGGTGCCGACGTCATCGCGCCATCATCGATGATGGACGGATTCGTCGCAGCGATTCGTCAAGGATTAGATGAGAATGGCTTCAGCCACATTCCGGTCATGAGCTACGGTGTTAAATATGCGTCTGCTTATTACGGTCCATTCCGTGATGCAGCGAACTCGGCACCGGGAGAAGGCGACCGGAAAGGTTATCAAATGGACCCGGCAAACCGTCGTGAAGCGTTCCGCGAAGCAACAGCGGACGTTGATCAAGGAGCTGACTTCATGATCGTCAAACCTGCGCTTGCGTTCATGGATATCATTCGTGATGTGCGCGAGCGAATTGATCTACCGATCGTCGCGTATAACGTATCGGGTGAGTATGCGATGGTCAAAGCCGCTGCCTTGAACGGCTGGATTGACGAAGAACGAATCGTCCTTGAGACGATGCTTGGCTTTAAACGAGCAGGCGCTGATTTAATCATCACCTATTTCGCAAAAGACATTTGTCGTTACCTGGAGGGGTCGAAATGAGCTTAATTAACCAGAATTCAAAATCAAAAGAAGCATTCGAGCGGGCACTCCCGCTCATGCCGGGTGGTGTCAACAGCCCGGTCCGTGCTTATAAATCGGTCGGGATGACACCGATTTTCGCAGATCATGCGAAAGGATCGAAGCTCTATGATATCGACGGAAAAGAATATATCGATTACGTCTTGTCATGGGGACCAATGATTCTCGGTCATGCCGATCCAATCGTCACGTCAGCGATCCAAGAACAAGCAACACGTGGCTGGAGCTACGGGACACCAACGGAAATCGAATCAGCGATGGCGGAAGTCGTCATCAGTCGGGTGCCGTCGGTCGAAGTCGTCCGGATGGTCAACTCAGGAACTGAAGCGACGATGGCAGCGCTTCGTCTCGCACGTGGCTACACAGGTCGGACGAAAATCCTCAAGTTCGAAGGCTGTTACCATGGTCACGGTGACTCGCTCTTGATCAAAGCAGGTTCAGGTGTCGCGACACTCGGATTACCGGATTCACCAGGCGTTCCGGCGCAAATCGCGAGCATGACGCTGACGGTTCCATATAACGATTTGGACGCTGTCCGGATCGCGTTCGAAAAACATGGCGACGATATCGCCGGTGTCATCGTCGAACCGGCTGCTGGGAACATGGGCTTCGTGCCACCAGAACCAGGATTCCTCGAAGGCTTACGGGAAATCACGTCAGAAAACGGCGCCTTACTGATCTTTGACGAAGTCATGACTGGTTTCCGTGTCGGATTCCACTGTGCCCAAGGACATTTCGGTGTCACACCGGATATCACGTGTCTCGGTAAAGTCATCGGCGGCGGAATGCCAGTTGGTGCTTACGGTGGACGTCGTGACATCATGGAGCAGATCGCACCACAAGGTCCAATCTATCAAGCAGGTACGTTATCCGGGAACCCACTCGCGATGGCAGCAGGTCTAGCGACATTGACACAATTGAAACCAGAACACTATGAAGAGTTCGACCGGAAAGCGAGCCGTCTATCGGAAGGCTACCTGAACGCTGCGGCGAAGTATAACATTCCGTTGACGACGAACCGTGCAGGCGCGATGTTCGGTGTCTTCTTCACGAATGAACGCGTCACGAACTTCGAAAAAGCGAAAACGTCGAACCTTGAGATGTTCCGTTCGTATTATCAAAAGATGGCGGCGCGTGGTGTCTTCTTACCACCGTCACAATTCGAAGGTCTCTTCCTGTCGATCGCCCATACGGACGAAGACATCGAGCGGACGATCGAAGCCGTCGAATTGACGTTCCAAGAACTCCAAGTTGAATTTGGTCGTTAAGCAGTTCTTGACGATTGCTTGAACTCTCGGCTAAAATAAGTAAAGAAGAAAATGGCAACAGCGATGACGGGAAGAGTAGTCCTGTATTCGTACCGGTGTAGAGAACACATCCTTGGCTGAAAGATGTGACGGACGAACAGGAAGAAGGTCACCCCACGAGCTGGTATCGTGAGTCTTACGAGCGATATCCGTCCTCCACACGTTACGTGGCTCGAGGGCATCCGATTGTGGATGAACTAAGGTGGTACCGCGGAAAAAAGCAACGGCTTTCTTTCGTCCTTAGCATAGGACGAGAGAAGCCGTTTTTATTATGGACAAAAAGGGAGCGATCAGGATGCAGGAATTATCAATGCCAACGAAGTATGATCCGCAGGCAACGGAAGAAAAATGGTATGACTTTTGGGTGAAAGGTGACTATTTCAAAGCCGATCAGGATCCAGAAAAAGAGCCATACACGATCGTCATTCCACCACCGAACGTCACAGGTAAATTGCACCTTGGTCACGCGTGGGACACAACGTTACAAGACATGTTGACACGGATGAAGCGGATGCAAGGATTCGACGTTCTTTACCTACCAGGAATGGACCATGCCGGTATCGCGACGCAAGCAAAAGTCGAACAAAAATTACGCGCAGAAGGACAATCACGTCTTGAAATGGGTCGTGAGAAATTTCTCGAGCAATCATGGGCATGGAAAGAAGAGTACGCGTCAACGATCCGTGCACAATGGGCAAAACTTGGTCTCGGACTCGATTATTCGCGTGAACGCTTCACGCTTGACGAAGGATTGTCAGAAGCGGTTCAAGAAGTCTTCGTGAAACTTTACGAAAAAGGCTTAATCTACCGCGGCGAATACATCGTTAACTGGGACCCAGCGACGAAAACAGCGATCTCGGATATCGAAGTCATCTACAAGGATATCGAAGGTGCGTTCTATCACTTCAGCTATCCACTAACGGACGGTTCAGGTCACGTTGAACTAGCGACGACACGTCCTGAGACGATGCTCGGTGATACAGCGATCGCCGTGAACCCGAAGGATGAGCGTTATGCTCACCTCGTCGGAAAAACAATCACGTTACCAATCGTTGGTCGCGAGATTCCGATTGTTGCCGATGACTATGTCGACATGGAGTTCGGTACAGGTGTCGTTAAGATCACACCAGCGCACGACCCGAACGACTTCGAAGTCGGTAACCGTCACGAGTTACCACGTGTCCTCGTCATGAATGAAGATGGAACGATGAACGAGAACGCAGGGAAATACGAAGGTATGGATCGCTTCGAATGCCGGAAACAAATCGTTGAAGATTTAAAAGCAGAAGGTGTTCTAATCAAAATCGAACCACACTTGCACTCTGTCGGTCACTCGGAGCGTTCAGACGCGATCGTTGAGCCGTATCTTTCACTCCAATGGTTCGTCAAAATGGAACCACTCGCGCAAAAAGCACTCGAGGAACAACAAGGACCAGACAAGGTCAACTTCGTTCCACAACGCTTTGAGAACACGTATGTGCGCTGGATGGAAAACATCCGTGACTGGTGTGTCAGCCGTCAACTCTGGTGGGGACACCGGATTCCGGCTTGGTACCATAAAGAAACAGGCGAAGTATACGTTGGCAAGGAAGCACCAGCCGATATCGAGAACTGGGAGCAAGACAACGATGTTCTTGATACGTGGTTCTCTTCAGCGCTTTGGCCGTTCTCAACGATGGGATGGCCGAACACGGACGCAGCGGATTATCAAAAATACTTCCCGACATCGACACTCGTTACGGGTTATGACATCATCGCTTTCTGGGTATCACGGATGATCTTCCAATCGTATGAATTTACAGGACAACGTCCATTCCAAGACGTCTTGATCCACGGATTGATTCGTGATTCGGAAGGACGCAAGATGTCGAAATCACTCGGGAACGGAATCGACCCGATGGATGTCATCGAGAAGTATGGTGCCGATTCTCTTCGTTGGTTCTTAACGACAGGATCAACACCAGGCAACGACCTCCGCTTCTACTGGGAAAAGATCGAAGCGACATGGAATTTCTCGAACAAATTGTGGAACGCAAGCCGTTTTGCCTTAATGAACATGGATGGTCTAACGTTTGATCAGATCGATTTGACAGGCGAGAAGTCACTCGCAGATAAATGGATCCTGACACGCCTACAGACGACGATTGACGACGTAACGCGTTTATCTGACAAATACGAGTTTGGTGAAGCGGGACGTATTCTCTATCACTTCATTTGGGAAGACTTCTGTAACTGGTACATCGAGATGGCGAAGTTACCGCTCAACGGGGAAGATGAAGCAGCAAAACAGACGACGCGTTCGGTTCTTGCCTATACGCTCGATCGGATCATGCGTCTGATGCACCCGTTCATGCCGTTCATCACGGAAGAGATCTGGCAACACTTACCGCATGAAGGCGAGACGATTACACGTGCTGCATGGCCAACACGTGAAGCGTCACTCGACTTCCCGGAAGCCGTTCCAGCATTCGAAGCGGTTCAGAACGTCATCCGTTCGGTTCGTAACATCCGCGCGGAAGTGAACGCACCGATGTCGAAACAGATCCAACTGTTCATCTCGACGAATGACGCACGTGTTCAAGACGACCTGTCGTCAAACAGCTCGTACTTGCAAAAGTTCACGAACGCATCTGAACTTCGAATCGAAGAACAGATGCCAGCACCAGAAAAAGCAATGAGTGCGATCGTAACGGGAGCAGAATTGTTCATCCCACTCGCGGACTTGATCAACATCGAGGAAGAAATCGCGCGCTTGAATAAAGAACTCGTCAAGTATACGAAAGAAGTCGAACGGGTCGAGAAAAAACTCAACAACCCTGGCTTCGTTGGCAAAGCACCGGCACATGTTATTGATGAAGAAAAGGCGAAGGCACTTGATTATACGGAAAAACGTCAAGCTGTCGAAGCACGCATCAACGAACTCTCAAACTAATTACAGCAGTGGCTCAAGTTTCCTTGAGCCACTTTTTTTAAAGGAGCGAACAACATGAGGACGCGAGAAGATGTATTGGATTGGTTATCGAGCTTACTAGCATTTGGCGTCAAACCAGGTCTTGAACGGATGCAGGCGATGTTACTGGAATTACAGATTGACCCGGACGCGATTCCGACGATTCATGTCGCTGGCACGAACGGGAAAGGATCGACGGTTGCGTTCTTACGTGAGATGGGAATTGCGGAAGGATTACGCATCGGGACGTTCACGTCACCGTATATCATTCAGTTCGAGGAACGGATTATGTTGAACGGGGTACCGATCGCAGAAGATGATCTCGTCGCCGCTGCGATCGCTGTTCAAGCTGCCATCCAGCATATCGATCCGGCACTCGGTACGGTCACTGAGTTCGAGGCATTAACGGGACTTGCTTTCTATTATTTTAATCAGATTCGTCCCGATTTCGTCATTTATGAAGTCGGACTCGGTGGATTGTATGATTCGACGAACGTCTTCAAGAAGCCGGTCGCAGCGATCATCACGTCGATCGGGCACGATCATCAAGCGATTCTCGGAGATACGCTCCAAGAGATTGCTTTACAGAAGTTCGGGATCATCAAACAAGGGACACCGGTCATCGCCGGAAAACTGCAGGAAGAGCTGACGGTACCGTTAATGGCGTATTGCGGTGACCGAAATGCGACGTTGAAATGGAGTCAGGAAGCAATCATCCGTTACCGTCTGAAAGAGACAGGAACTTGGGCGACATATGATGGGATTCCGGAGACACGTCTTGGTCTAGAAGGTCACCATCAAGTCCATAATGCAGCGAACGCCGTCATTTGTGCGCGACGACTTGGATGGTCGAAAGCGGCGATCCGAAAAGGGCTACGGGAGGCAAAACATCCGGGACGGTTTGAGATCATCTCACGCAAACCACGGATCATTCTCGATGGTGCGCATAATCCGGAAGGGATCACGGCACTTGTGGAACGGTTAAAAGAGGAATCAAAACCGGTGACGTTGCTCTGTTCGATCTTGCGTGACAAGGACCGGACAGCGATGCTAACGCAGTTACGTAGCATTACACCGGATATTTACGAAACGACATTTGATTTCCCGCGAGCGCGGACGATGGAGGAGTTGCAAAAGGAAGGCGCTAACGTAACGACGGTCGAAGCATTCTTTGGTCACTTAAGCGCAAATCGAACATATGTCGTGACGGGATCACTTTATTTCATCAGTGAAGTGCGTCAAATGTACACAAACTCTTTTACAAAATAGGGAAAATGCGATTTCGCTCGTTATAATGAAATTGGGGAAGTATAGTCCCGGATTTCAAAGACATGATGAGGAGACGATGAGCGATGAGACAGTGGGTCCGTTTGTTAGTAGCAAGCTTACTGATTTTTTCAAGCTTTACGTATATACATGAACCGCATTCAAAAGCGGCAACAGGGGAAAAGTTCAAGATTTTAGAGATTCGTGATGACTGGTCGACGACGAACCGGATTGATCCGGGAACGACAATCACGTCGTTGTCACTGTTAAAAGAGTTGAATACCAGTCAATACGAAATCAAGATGATGACGGTCAAAGAGTTGAATGCGTCTCGTTTCTCACTTGATGGTGCATTTGATGCGATCGTCTTTGATCCATCTATTTTTACAGGAACAGACCGTTATTCGATTACAGTATCTGATTCGAAATCCAAACAGCATAATACCAGTAACATCGAAAATGATATTACGAAGTTAAAAGCGAATGAAATTTTGAAGAATTACATTCAAAAAGGATTACCAGTCTTTTTACACGCTGATGTGTTAACACATGCAACGAGTAATTTCACTTCGATTTTTAAGCCAAGCATGACGTCTGGTGCTGCGATTGCCTATACGGATTCAAAACAGGTCGTCTCCCGATTACAATCCGAAAAAATTGAACGACCTCGTTTAAGCAAAGTAGCGGTTTCGCAGGCTGGTCAATCGTTAACATCGGTGGATAAAGCAGCACCGGCTTCACCAGATAAACCAATTGATTTTAATTTTACGCTTGATCAAACTACGGCTAATACACGCGTTCAATTGTATATTGATTTCAATAGTAATGACCAGTTTGAGGAATCCGAAAAGGTCGATGAAAAACCAGCGACGATTTCTGGCTCCTTGTCCTATCAATTTGATGCACCGAGTTATACAGGACCACGGAACTGGATGATTAAAGTCGTAAGTGAAGATGGACTTTCGGATTATAAGATCGGTAGCTTCTTAATGAAGGATCAGGTAGCCCAAGCGAAGATTTTACAAGTCACGCGTTCGGGATCAACCGGCTCTATTAATGGATTCATGTCGGGTACATTGTTGAAACAAGACGGATTATATGACTTTAATGTCGAAGTATTATCTGCAACAACATTCAACTCGGACTTTCAAAAGAAAAATTTAAATACAAATTATGACATGTTGATTTTCGGGTTTCAAGATTCATATGGTGCTGCTGCACTAAGCGATCCTGCATCGAATGCAATCCTTGATTTTACGAATACTGGTCAAGGATTGATGTTGACACACGACACGATTTTCAGACCAGCTCAAACCGATAAACCTGAATTATTCTGGGAAACGAAATTTGCTGATCTTGCTGGTCAAAAGAACTTTACGAATATGGGATACGGGGCGCAACGACCATCAGGGCAGGCAGTCAAACAAAATGCCGGAGTCATGACTTCTTATCCATTTGCTTTGGCAGATACAGTAGCGATAGCAACGACCCACAATCAATACTTCGGCTTGGATCTTGAGCAACCGGACCTTATTCCGTGGTATAACATCCGTGAAAAAGATCTGAATACCTCGAACCAGGCTGCAGGTCGAACGATTGGGGACGCACGCAACCACTACTATATGTACACAAAAGGGAACGTTACGTATTCTGGAGCAGGACACACAACAAAATTTGATCAACAACAAGAAAAAGAATTGTTCTCGAATACGATGTATCGTGCTTTCATCGGTGCGAACCACAAGCCATTAATCAAGAATATCTTGCCAACGGACAAATCGAGCTATCTTGAGAATGAGCCGTTGACGATCTCGTATCAAGTCAACGACTATGATCTGCAAGACCGTGAGCTAAAGACACGGATCTATATTGATAATGAGAAAGTCTTTGAAAACAATAAGTTGAAGAATAACTCGTTCGTCAGTCAATCCTTCGAATCAAAATTAAAAGGTAAAACAAGTGTTACGATTCGAATCGAAGCAGAGGATCAGCGGGGAGCTAAGGCAATCGAGACACGGACCGTTCAAGTTGTTCGACCTGCTGTTTCTGCTCCTTTCGTATTATCTCGTTCTATTGATCCGGCTACTATTCCTAATGGTGAGACGGCTGAAATTTCATATACCATTAAAACAACACCTATGAAGCAACAAGAAGCTATTGGGGAGAATGGCTATATCAAAGGGAAATTTTCTGTGACGATGGAAAATATACTGTTCAATGAAAAATTACCGAGTAATTTAGAAGTGGTTTCAACTAGTGGGTTAAAGGATGCTATTATTTCTGGACAGTCTATAAAAGGCTACGCACC
>NZ_WBYY01000022.1:0-26662 GCF_048985645.1 Exiguobacterium sp. A1_3_1
AACGTGATGCGTTCGGCTTTCGTTTTCATCTAAATCCCCCAACTGATGTGACGTATCTTTTTAATCTGATCGAACCGTCCGTGATCGACCGATGTACTCGACTTTATTTTGAAGTACACGATACATCCGGTATTCTCCCGTTGGTGTCGACTTCAGCTGAACGGCAATCTGATGACGTCGTGATTTCGATGATTCGGACGCTACGAAGTACGGTTTGACTGACACGATATCATCACGTCCGAACTGCTTCGTCACGTGTCTTACGACTTGCACTTCAACAATCTGTTCATAGGTCGCATCCCGTTCATCTGCGATCATCCACCAGCCGACACCGCTAATTACTATGAGTAATAGAATCGCCCCGATCGTTTTTCGCATTTCGATCCCCCCGGTTCTCGTGCCCTTACTTACTGTTTCAATTCGTGAACGAGGTTTTCCTGCTTTCGTCGGGTGACGAACCAAGCAATGCTTAGGACAAGCACTATCAAACCGGCAATGGTTCCGGCAATCGTCGGTCCGTTAAAGTAAAATGCCCCCCTATCATCGATCCGTGTCACGAAGAAAGTCGCACCAAGACCACTAATCAGCCCAAAGGTGATGCCACTCCCAACGAATAAGAGCATTTGAATGAGTGTCAGCTGCCGGAGCTTGTTCCGTGTCAACGCAATCGTTCGTAGCAAGGCATACTCGCCTCGTTTTCCACTCACGAAACTGAGTAAGGCGTTCGCAAGTCCGAACCAGACGGATCCACTCATGACGACAAGCGCAATCAAGAAGACGAACCAGCGTTCCGTCGTTTGTTGCTCCGCATCGCGAAGCGCGTCAGATAGTCGATTCACTTGCAATGTCGGATAACTTTCTGTGATCTCTAATAATGTTGTGGTCACTTGAGTCTTTTTTAACTCGGACGGAACGTCGATAAAGACATTCAAGATGTGATCGTTTGGTTGCTGCAGTAGCTCGTTCCGCCAATCCACGAGGACGTCTGGTGCTATCTTCTTTTCAATTCCAACGATTCGGAATTGACCGACCGAAACGCTTCGTTCTTGTTCCCCGTCCCATCGCCCGAGCGGCAACGTATCACCTTTTTCGAGACTATGTTTTTTAGCGAAGGTCCGTGAGACGATGATTCCTTCTGTGTCACTCGTCTGCTCTCCCTCTAAGACGTCAAGACGACGATAGTCCGTTACTTCGTATTCGATCGAGACATCTTCTTGAGACGATTGATATTCGAGTGAATTTCGAGACGACAGGAAGGTCGCTTTTGCGCCAGGTAGGTCCGTTTCAATTTGTCGAATCAATTGTAGCGGGTCTCCTTGCGATCCTTCATCTAGACGACTCTTTAGGACGACCTCCGTCGGATATTGGCTGATGATGTACTTCCGTTCGTTTTGTTGCACCGTCTCAAGGAACGTCGAGCCGATGACGACGATGATCATCAAGACTTGAACAATCAGCATCAACCAGGCATTTTTCCGAAGTTGCGGTAACACGCCCCGGAAGGCGACGAAACTTGTCGGTCCCGCTAACCGACGAACGATCGGTTCCGCTCGATGCAGCACTCCCTTCAAGAGGAGTGGCGTCGCAAGATACATCGTCAGTAAAAAGGCGACGGTTGCACCGAGCCAGGCGATTGCCCGTGCCCCCTCCGTACTGGCAATCACTTCAGCGAACAACACCAAACTGACGGTCAATCCACTACTGAACAGGACGAGACGTTTTCGCCGGGTCGGTCGTGACGCCGTTTTCAGATTTTCTCGCAAGACGTGGAGTGGTAACACATCCCGTTTTCGATAAGCCGTACTCGCGAGCAACAGCAAAATCAACAAAGCACTACCGAATGTTACGAGCATCAAGAACGCTCCCTGTTCGATCATGAGGGAGACGATCATTTTACCCTCTGTCGGCCATACGAGTTGACCGAGTAACGGGAAGCAAATACTGCCTAGAATCGTAAGCACCGTGCCCGCTAAGACAATCAATCCAGATTGAACGAAGAACAGCTGAAACAGTTGCCGTGTCGTCGCCCCAAGCGTCCGCATGATGGCAAATTGGACAGCATGTTTACGTAAATACAAGTCGAAATTCGCCATCAAGATGAAGGCGGACACGACAAGGATCAGTACTGACAAGATTCCGATGTAACCGTTCAGCGCCGGTGAGAGCGTTTGCCCTTCCGAAAGTTCAATCCGGAGCTTCGGATTCGCTTTGACGAGTGTATCGGCATAGTGGACGAGATCCGCCTCTTTTTTTAGATTGAGCAAGACGGCTTTCGTTTCGATCGGATGATACTTCTTCAGATCAGCATACGAAAGAAAGACTTGATCTTGCGTAGCTTCAGATGTTGTCGCACTTGGTAAAATCTCACGGATTCGATACGTCGCTTCTCCGACGCGAAGTGTTTGCCCGACACTACGATCAAGCGACGTCGCGAGTCTAGCTGACACGATCGCTTCTCCCTGTTTCAAATCGTTCGTGAAATGATACCGACTTTTCGTCAGGGCATCCGAATGAACTCCTATCGTCTCCACGTCGGCCATCGTTTGACCAGCTACGCGCGCTGTCGTCTGTATGATCGACTCTGCGCCCAAGACATCGTGATCCTTTTTAAGTTGATCAAACACAGACTGATCCGTCCGCTCGTCTTCAGGTGTATATTTGACCGTCAGATCGACTTGACCATATCTTTGTACACGATTTGTCTCGATAGCGGCTTGATTATGTAATAAAAAAATGACCATCGTCAAGACAAGACCAATCGAAATCATGACGCTTCCGATTGAGGTCACTAAAATCATCGGACTTTTACGGTACAGTCGGTGGGAAAGACGGAAGAGATGTTGTCGTTTCATACAGCCCCCACGAATTGCTCGTATGTCTCTAAGATCGGCGCCACGTCTCCGGTTGACAGCTGATCGGCAACGATCTGTCCGTCATGGAAATACAGCACACGTTTCGCATGAGCAGCTACGGTCGCATCATGAGTCACGAGCAGGATGCTCGTTAATTGTTCGCGATTGAGTTCTTGAAGTAACTGCATGATTTCAGCAGATGTCTTGAAATCGAGGTTCCCCGTCGGCTCATCCGCTAAGATGATCGGTGGTCGACTGATCAAGGCACGTGCGATGGCGACACGTTGTTGTTGTCCACCCGACAGCTCTTGCGGTCGATGATTGTTCCACTTCGTCAGTCCAACTCGTTTGAGCCAAGTATCCACCTCTTGATTGATCGTTTTATCATCCATCCCCTTCAGCATCAATGGTAAAGCGATGTTCTCCTGAACTGTCAAATCATCGAGCAGATGAAACGATTGAAAGATGAACCCGATTTGCTGTTGTCGGTATAACGTCGCAGCAGGTTCAGTGAAGATATCGCGTTGCCGTTTTTCCTTTAAGGTCAACGTTCCGCCGGTTGGCGCGTCAAGCGCTCCCAGGATGTTCAACAGTGTACTTTTCCCGGAGCCACTCGTGCCCATGATGGCAATGAATCCTCCTTCCTCTAACGTAAAGCTGACTTGTTTTAACGCATGGATCGTCTCCGTTCCCCGTATGTAGGTTTTTGATAACCGTTCGACTTCTAATAAAGCTGACACGCATATCCCTCCTTAGTTGTTCTGTCTTTATCATAACCATAATAAGGATGATTTAGAAGTAAATGCAAAAAACTCCTCATCTAAACGACGAGGAGTTACTGGTTATTGTCGGACATATTTTAATGGAATCAAATCTGCAATCCGGACTTTCGTCAATTGATCGTCGATCGTCAAGAGGACAAATGCGTCCGGTGCATAGTCGGAAATCAATTCGCGACACATGCCGCACGGACTGACGACACGAATCGTTCGGTCCGCCTCATCCGAATAGGGATGTCGGACGGCGACGATCGTCTCAAAATCCGTCAATCCATCCGTGATGGCGGAACCGATCGTGATGGCTTCCGCGCACACCGTCACCCGTCCGATATAGGCTTCGACATGAACACCCGTTTTCGTCGCGCCATCTTTTGTCCGCAACGCAGCTGCGACGTGATGTTTATCGTCAGCGTAACGGCTTTGAATCGTTTCAGTTGCTCGTTCGACCAGTTGCAGGTCGGCTTCTGTAATCGGATAAGTCTGCATAACGTGCTCCTTACGTGTCTTTTTTCTTATAGGCCAAACCGATGAATTGTGCTTTTTCATTGAACAGTCGACGGTAGGATAGAAAACCAACGAGAACCGATGCCATCGCTGCCGTCGTCAAGATCAGGAATAGAATCAATAGTTGATAGAGGACTGCTTCCATTGGATCTGCGCCACCGATGATCAACCCACTCATCATCCCTGGCAGTTGGACGAGCCCCATCGTTTTTTGCGCTTCGATCGTTGGAATCATACTTGTCCGGATCGCGCCTTTTAAGCTCGTATCAATCGCTGTCTTCGCATCTCCACCGAGTGAAAGAATCAGTTCGATGATCTCGTCGCTTCGTTCGACCTCGTCCTTGAACTTATTGAGAAACAATAAGGACAAGATCATACAGTTTCCGATGACCATCCCGCTGATTGGAATGACTTGCTGGGCTTCGAACGGAATGATTCGTAACCCGAGCAAAATGCCCATTGTCAATGCTTCGACCGCAATCAGTGTGAACAAGATGATCCACTGGATCCCGGGAATCCCGTCCCCTTTACGGATGACGTTCAGTGTCGCTGCACCGATCATCAACAGAATCATCAGTAACATGAAAATTGGACTGCCGCTTTCAAAGACGAACGTCAAAATATAACCGATGATCAAGAGTTGGACGATCGATCGAACGGTTGCGATGAGGATGTCCTTCTCTAGACCAAGCCGTAACGTCCGCGCTAAGACGAGGGGGATCAAAATGAAGATGAGCGAAGTCGCCAGTTGGAGATAACTCATACCGATTCCCCCTTCAAGAACGCTTGCGTCTCTGCTTGACCACTTGAAACGAGTTCCTTGAATGCACCAGACTCGATCAATCGTCCTTCCTTTAAAAACCAGACGTCGTCGCTGACCCGCTTGGCTTGCTCTAAGTCATGCGTAATCCAAATGATCGTCGTCTGTAACTTCTGCTGTAAATCAAGAATCAGCTTCTCAATCTCCTGTACCATCCGGTAATCGAGACTTGCCGTAATTTCGTCAAGCAACAGGACGTCCGGTCGATTGACAAGTGTCCGCGCGATTCCAAGTCGGCTTCGTTCACCACCCGACAAATCTTTGACCGGTCGCTCAAGTTCGACGGATAGGTCAACTTGTTGTAGCAAGCGTTCCGCCTCTTCGCGCGGTAACGATTCACCGAAGATCGATTTCGGTAAATTGATATTATCGTAGACGGTACCTGGAATCATCGGTGCACTTTGGAACGCCATTCCGATCCTTTTGCGGACATCGAGCAGATTCATCTGCTCAAGTGGTTCGCCTCGAAAACGAATTTCGCCGCGATCGGGAGAAATCAGTCCATTGATGTGTTTCAATGTCGTCGATTTCCCGGCACCACTCGGTCCGACGAGCGTCGTAATGACGCCTTCGCGGAACTCACCTGTTATTTCGTGTAAGATGTGTTGATAGCTGACTTCGTGAAACGTAAGAATCGACATACCGTGTGTTCACCTGACTTTCTACAAGTTTCGGGTAATGCTCCTGTAGTATTGTACCCGAAAATCCGTCACGTTAGTACGTCAAGCGACACTTCCTTACGAGTGGATGATCTCTCCGGCAAAATCATACGGTACCGTTCGACCAGCAAAGAGCGATTCTTTTGATGCTTCCGGTAAATTGAGGTGTTTGAACGCTTCTTCACGATCCATCCAGACGAGTCCGGAAATTTCTTCTGGAACATTCGTCTTTAATTGACCGGAAGTGATTTCTCCCGCGAAGAAGAAAAAGAGACAATGTTCCCCCGCTTGCGGGAAGAATGCTTCTGCCAGATGGACGATGTCTCTTGGTATGATTGTAAATCCTGTCTCTTCCAGAACTTCACGCGTGATTGCCGTATGTAGCGTTTCGTCGCGCTCGACCGTTCCACCGGGCAATGTATAGTAGTCACCATGATCGCCACGATTTTCGACCATCAATAATTGATCACCGGTTTCATTAAATAATGTCGCATAGACGATGTTTTTACGGATATTCATGTTCGTCCTCCTATCGTTTTGTACATCTGCTATTTCTGATCAAAGCGTGTTGTTTTTATTATGTCTTTTCTAGCTCATTTGTCCAAATTTCAATTTGACCCTGTAGGAACGCCATCAACTCTTTCATTTCCGCATCACTTGGTAAGAAGGATACGCCCGCTCTCGCATAGACGGCTTGGATCGAATGGGTTTGACTAAGCGCTAAAGCTGCGATGAAATCTTTCAGCATTTGGTCAGGGTCTTTCGTGAAACGGTGATAAACCTGGAGAGCGGCGATTTGAGCAATCGCGTACTCGATGTAATAAAAAGGTGTCTCAAAGAGATGGATGACACTCATCCATGCGTGACCTTTCCAATCGGGTGTTTCCGACCAATCAATGACGTCCGTATCGTATGATTCTCGGAGATCGGCATAATAGGCATGTCGTTCTTTTGGATCATGATCCGGGTGAGCATAGTGCCATGATTGAAAACGATCGACGATGATCGTCTCGGGTAAGAACTCGACAATGGAACGAATCTGTTCCAGTTTCGCCCGGGCAACGTCTTTTTTATCCGAAATCACCTGATGCCATTCGTTCATCGTCAACAACTCGAGCGACATGGCAGCGAACTCCCCTACTTCGAGCGGAATCGGTTGTAGTCCGTCGTACGTTTCTTTCATCGCATCATGATGGACGGCATGGCCGATCTCATGCATAAAGATGACGAGATCATCGAAGGTATGGATGCGATTCATGAATAAGAACGATTGTTGTTCGACCGGTAAATACTCACAAAACCCTCCGCCCGCTTTGTTTGACCGGGCATCGATATCGAGATGATTTATCTGTCGCATGTCTTTTAATACTTCAGCAAAATAGGGGTGAACGCTCTTGAGGATGGCTTGAGTCTGATCTAAGAATGAAGTATCGGAATCGGTCACGTGATGATCAATCTGTGTATAGGCCGATTGCCGGACGTCCCACGGATGGAGCGCATATTTGCCGAGAAACGTTTGTTGTTCGCGCTGAAATTGCCGTTTGACCGGTAGAAAGTCAGATTGAATGATGGCGGCGTAATGATTGACATCTTGACTCGTATAATCAACGCGTCCGAGTTCTGCAAAAGCTAGTTCCTCGAATCCGATCTTACCACTTGCAGTGGCACGCGCTTGTCGTAACTCAACGAGTCGTGAAAACAACGGTTGAATGACGGATTCTTTCATGCGGAATGCTTCCTCAATCGATAAGAGCGCTTGTTTTCGAGTGGATTCATCCGCGTTAAATAAAGCAGCATAGAGATCCGAAACCGCCTCTCCCGATTTTGTCAGCATCGTCGCCTCAATTCGGAGATAGTCTTGAATAAGACAAGCTTCCTCTTCTGTCACACTTGTTGCTCTGAGTGATTGTTCAAAACGTGCTCTCGTTCGAAGTGTGATGTCATCACGCGAGACGATTTCCATTTTTACGGAACGTCTCAACGTATCGAGCTTATCCGATAGCTGCTGACGCCCTTGTTCGTATTCAGAAGTGGTACCGGGGTCTGTGACGTCCTGGAGATACGCAATTTTTTGTTTGAGCAATGTCTCTTCCATTTTTAGAATCGAAGCAATCTGGTGCGTAACATTCTCATCATGATAAATAACGTTATTTACACGTGACTGAGATTTCATCGACGGATTTCACATCTCCTTTCAACTTATTCCAGTATACAGTTTATGCCAACGATATGATCATTTTACGAATAAATGACTATTATATTGTCTTTTTTGACTATTATCGTTGTCAAAAAAGCCGTGATAAGTTACATTATATAGGAGGTGAATCCCTATATGAAATCCAGATTAAAAGAATTACGTGCCCGTCACGGATGGAATCAGTCTGAACTGGCACGGCGTGCGAACATTTCGCGCCAGACGATCAGCTTAATCGAACGCGAAGAATTCATGCCGTCGCTATTGATCGCTGTTAAAATTTCTCGTGTGTTTGATACGCCGTTAGAAGACATTTTTTATTTCGATGAGGAGGAATTAACATGAACAAGGAAGCAGTCAAAGTCATCATCGCAGCGTTACTCGGTTTCATCAGCAGTTATTTCGTCATGTTTGTCCTAAAAAATACCCATTTGTCACAGTTTGAACGATCGCTCTATCTTGATTACATATTCACTAGTCTTTTCGTTATCTTGACGATCTTGACTCTCAGTTACATCGTACGCTATTTACAAATTCGTCAATTGACTAAACGCTCTGTTTCTTCCGACGAAGAGGACGCGATTGACGATCAAGTGAATCGCTACTATGCGGACGGCATGATGATCGTGCAGTTCTCCAATCTCCTCAGTATCGGGCTCGCTTCTTTTAGCATCATTGAAAACCAGTTCGGTCTTCATTTGATACTGAGTGGATTCTTTTTCGTCATCAGTTGTATTGCCTCGATTTATTTTCTCAATCTTATGCGCCAGATCTATCCCAACCGCTATTTCCCAAAGTATTCAGAAAAGAACTATGCTGAAAAGCTATTCGCTGCCTCAGATGACGGCGAACGTCACGTCATGTTCGAAGGTCTGATTCGGTCACAGTCCCTGTTACAATTTTTATTGATGGGTATCATTGTCGTATTAGTCGTGTATTCGTATGAGACCGGTCAATCTCAGATCTTTGCAATCAGCTTATTGATTATCGCCTTGATCTGGAGCAACGCAAAATATTTTCTCCATGTACGCAATCGCTAAAAAGGAGCATCCAGTCAATCGACTGGATGCTCCTTTACATGCCTTCAAAAATCACGATGATTTTGTTGTTGATGGACATCATGCTGGTTCAGTGTATATTCCTGATCGTCGAGCGAGCGATGTTTCGATTGACTCCGCGCTGAAATGAACCAAACGACTCCACCAACGGCGAGAAAGATAGCAATGAAGACCATAGACACACTCCTTTAGATTCCTTTTTTACTTTATTCTTCCAACAACCTGGTTTTTCCTTTACGATAAGATCGAAGATATTAATTTATAGGGGGCGTTAGGATGTTCGGCAAAGAACCGACATGTATGCATTGCGGCAAAACGATTGAAGGAAACGAAAAAGTCTACATCCAGATGCGCTATCCGAAACATCGTGGGATGACGGAAATCAAAGCATACCTAAAAAGCGAAGGACGTTTCATTTGTGAGCAGTGTTTCGCAGAAAAGACAGAGTCAAAGGGGTAAGCATCCATGAATCTGAAAGAAAGTACGATTTTAGTTACAGGAATGACCGGAACGCTTGGCTCTCGTGTTGCGCGACGTTTTCTAGAAGTAGCGCGTGAAGTGCGCGGTTTGTATCGCTCCAAGGAACAAGCGGATCAATACGCTTTCAAAGATGTCCACGCAGTCATCGGTGAGCTCGGTGATCCGGATTCGCTTCTTACAGCACTTCAAGGCGTCGATCTGTTGATTCACTGTGCTGCCTATCTCGGAGACGATTCCGATTTAGCACAGGAAGCAAATGTCACAGGTGTACAACATCTCGCGGATGCTGCGACAAAAGCTCGTGTCAAGCGCATCGTTCACATCTCGACGACTTCCGTGTACGGCGAAGTCGTGAGTGGACATTTTACGGAAACGTCACCGCTCCTACCGTCCGAACATGTCTACATCCATACAAAACAGGAATCCGAACGCCTGTTACAGGAATATACACCCGATTCCGATTTAATCATCTTACGTCCAGGATCAATTTGTGCCGAGGAGCAGTCCTATTGGGGGGATCGTCAAGTCGAGCGGATGAAGGAGGCGGATGTGATTACCTGGGTGCATCCGGATGATGTCGTCCCGTGGATCCATACGGATAATCTAGTCGAAATGATCGTCATCGCCGCAAAAAATGCGCAAAATGGTGACACCTTTAATGCGATCGATGCGAATCTACCTGAGACGGATTTTCGGATGAAGTTGATCACAGCAAGTGACAAGCCGTACCAAATACCGAAGCGTGCAGCGGAATGCGCTACTTTCTCAAACGAACGAATCAAACGACTCGGATATGTTCCGATTCGTACTCCTGAATCAACTATTGAACAGTTGGTCAAATCGTTTTAATAACGAAGAAGCATCGAATCGAGTGATTCGGTGCCTCTTTTTATGCTTATCTTACCGACATCCACTTGATCCAGAGATTCCGGTCGTGCGCTCGTAATTCTTTTATTGTTAAAACGACTTGTTCTGTTCCAAGTACTCGTTCCGCTTCAGGGATCCCACTTTTCCCGAGTGAGCGCTCCAGATTAAAATTCAGCCAGTCCAGCTTTCCTTGGACACTGCTATCGATGACGTGCGTCCAGTAGACATCAGGCAAACGTTGGTTTGTCGCGTAACCGTCAAGAAATGCGTTAAATCGAACGCGGTCAAACGTATTGTTTTCCTGCTTCGACCAATAACAGGCTGTCTCGAACACGTCGACGGCTCGATGGATCAGACCCGCAGACTCCCAGTCAATCAGGACTGGACCCTTTGGTGTCCAGAGGACGTTTTTTGGATCGAGATCACGATGACTGACGATCCAGTCTACTGGCAGTTGTTTCTGTGCTTTCTGTGCTAATCTTTCAATTCGTTGCAAATGTTCCTGCTCTTCCATGAATAGATGCAACCACTTTGCTTGCTGCCGTTTTCCTTCTTCTAAATGACCGTCCCAATTGATTGAAGTACTCGAGGTATCCTGCTTTGAAAAACCAGTTTTCACTATCGTAAGTCCATGCAACCGTCCTAATTGAACTCCAATTTGTCGTGCATGTGCCGATCGAAGCTGGTCGGTTGATAACGTCTTGCCATCGATCCAGTCAAACAAAAGGTAATCCGAGCCGTCAATCGTGTGTACCGCTTGGTCGTTGATGCGACGTGCCGGTAATGCTGCTAAGTGAAATGACGCTTGTACGGCGACCTCTTCTGACATCTTAAAATTATTTCGTGCTTCAGGGCGTCGCATGATGTCGGGATTCAAACGTTTTAAAACGTAAGATCCAGTCGTCGTCTGTAGTCGCCACGTCTCATGCAGGAGTCCCCCTGTCAATCGTACAGGTTCGCTAATCATTTGCCCTAATAAAAAACGTTCACAAATCAAATTCATCGTTTGTTGCATCATATTCTCCATTTCGTTCGTTCCAACCGATCCGTGAAATGCTACACTAGTTTTGCATGATTTCATTGAACACGAAGGAAGGTTTTAGTATGAAACAAATTCATCACATCTGTATTCAGACGACGGACTACGCTGCGTCTAAACATTTTTATGAACAACTTGGATTCTCACTCGTTCAAGAGTCACCTGGTTTTCACGACCGCGCCTTTAACAGCTGGTTACGTCTCGGTGACTTCTATATCGAATTGCAAACACCCAAATCGGGTCAGCCGTTCACTGATTATACGAAACAAGCAGCGGGTCCCGTCCATTTCGCACTTTACGTTGACGACTTGCAAGAAGAAGTAGCACGCTTGGAACGACTCGGGATGCCTTTCCTACCGAAACACGGCGGAAACATCTACTTCGTCGTCGATGGTCATCTCAGCAAATTAAAAGCACCAGAAGGAACAATCATCGAATTACGGGATACGTTTGCGATCTCTTAATTTCGATTCAACCGCCCATAATAAGGCGGTTTTTATATTGTCCAAACCAGTACTTTGTGTTACTATATAGTAGTAGTCATTAATACTAAGTAGCTGATTTATTAAGTAGCGAGGTGAATAATTTGGAAAATATCACAGAATTGCTCAAAGGTATACTTGAAGGATGTGTACTTGAGATCATCAGCCGCGGTGAAACTTATGGTTATGAAATCACTCAACAGTTACGTCAACTCGGATTCTCAGATGTCGTGGAAGGTACAGTCTATACAATCACGATGCGCTTAGAAAAGCAGCAGCTCGTTCATATCGAAAAAAAAGCGTCAACAATGGGACCTCCTCGAAAATTTTATACGCTAAACGAAGCAGGACACGATCGTTTACGTATCTTTTGGGAAAAATGGGCGTTCGTATCTGACAAAATGCAAGAACTGCAGCAGTTAAAACAAGAAGGGAGTACGAGATGATGAGAATATTCGAGCGGATCACCGGTAGTATGGAAGCTAAACGAGAATGGCGGTCGATGGAGAAGCGGGCTAAATCTCTTCCTCCTCGCTACTATGAGGCTTATCAAGCGATTCAACGCTATTTAAATGTCACGGGTGGACTAACGAGCTGGCAAAGTAGTCATCGTGTACTGACCGTCATCCTCGAGTTGATGGAACAAGCCGCCTTCGAGCAAAAACCAGTGACAGATTTCACTGGAGAGGATGTTGCTGCGTTTTGTGATGAGTTAGTGAAGGACGAGCAGTCTTGGCAAACATCGTACCGTCATAAATTGAATGAAACCATTCGTCAGAATTCATGATGACGTATGGAGTAAAGGGATGTGTCAGACACATTCCTTTTTTGTATTCATCAAATCCGTCGATTGACAAATATTAATATGATTGGAAAGAACAGGATTTGCCCTCCTAATGCTAGCAACAGAGCAAATTGAATGTCTTTTATGATCGACAGATTGACGAGAATCAAGATCAAGAAAAGATATCCGATACTTACGAGATAAGCGATATGTCCACTACGGATTTTAATCTCTCCTTGGCGCTCATCATACGGTTCCGCTGGCGAGAATACCGTTCCTGTGATACGTGACGTGACGCCAGCTAAAACGAGGATGATTCCGAGTGTTTTAGCCGCCGAATCTGTCATCGTTAAGTACAGACCTACTCCAATTAAAATGATGTCTAGTAACACATTGACTCGCTTCATTCTGTTCCCTCCTCGTTCATTCGATTCGGTGTAAAGATGTCTTCGATTCGCCGTTCAAACAGATCAGCTAGTGTAAACGCGAGGTCGAGTGACGGATTGTACCGCTCTTTTTCGATAGAAATGACCGTCTGACGCGACACGTTCAATCGTTTTGCCAGTTCGCCTTGCGACCAGCCACGTTCTTCGCGCATCTCTCTGACCTTATTTTTCATGATCCCACCTCACGCTTCCACTATATGTAAATAACACTCTACCTGTCAAGTTTCCTTTACACCCTCTTCATACGCTCCCACATGATATACCGATCGTCTCTCCCGACCTGAATCAATCCCGCTTTTTCGAGTACTCGGATTGATGCTTGATTCGTCGACTCCGTCTTCGCAAGTACTCCTGTCACTTCCGTTTGTTCGAACGCCCATTCGATCAATGCTTGAACTGCTTCCGTCGCAAACCCTTGATTGAGATACGCTGGTAACAGACCATAACCGATTTCGACCGCTTGTCGTATGTCCGGCTTCCCCTTGAATCCGATATCCCCGATTACCTGACCATCCTTTGTCATGACGAGCCAGCTGCCCCAGTATAGCATCGAAGGATCTGACGCTACTGACATCAAATGATGCTGAACTTCCGGTCCGTTATCGTAGTGCTGTTGTTGTAGCCGTGTCACGTCATTCGCCGTACACGGATGAATCGTCAAGCGCTCCGTTTGAAGGATTACCATCGCTTTCGCTCCTTTTTGATTACGTTTGCCACCAATGTTGTAGTTGACGTTGAACATACCAACAAACGATAAAAAAACTTGTTGCACCAAGTATACTGTAAAAAACAGGAATCCCTAAGCGAATTAACCCATATAAGACGGCAAGCAATAAGAACGTCGCTGGTAATCCGAGTAACACACTCTTTAAGAATGTACTCAGTTCTGCCCGTTCACTTCCCTGTTTAACGAGCCAGGCAAAGCTGATCAGACTGACGACGGGCAATGCAGACAACACACCACCCAGTGACGGTGAACGCCGGGCGACTTCCGTGACGAGACCGATGACCAGTGCGCTCGACAGCACCTTAACGAGAAAAGCAGTCATCTGCCGCCTCCCGCAACAATCGAAACGCCTGTTCAATCGTCTGTTGTTCTGTTTTTGACATCGTAGCAAGGACTTGATTTAACCGTTCAGGATCGAGTTCCGTATGACGACGAACGATTGTATCTCCTAAGTCTGTCAAACCAATCGTCACTTGGCGTTGGTCTTCTGGATTCCGTTTTTTTTCGATATAGCCTAATCTGTCCAACTTTTTGACGTGCTCAGACGTCGTATTATGTGAGAGGCGAAATGCCTCGGCAACCTGCTTGATCGTCGGATTCACCGCAAATTGAATGTATTGCAAAATACGCACACTTTGGTGAGACAGGTTTTCTTCGAACCGTGGATGTAGTTGATAATAAATTTTTGCAAAATCAGCTGAAATCATAATGCTCCCCCTTATATCGTATAATCCGAATATATCGTAAATTACGATATATAACCAGAGAAAGAGGTATTTTCATGAAAAAAGTGTTAGCTACTATCGTATTGGTCATTCTTTTTCTCAGTGGATGCTTAGCGGAGACGACGTTGACAACGACGGACCTCATCGCGGCGGAATTCATTGAACAAGATCAAGACGTCATCCGCTTGAACGATCGCGTGTATCGACTAGATCAGGTCGTAACCGTCTCGAGTCTTTCTTTGACTCCCGGACCACGTGTTCAAAAAATAGCATCCGAAAAGACGCTCAAGGACGGCATGGCAACTCGTCTTAAGAGCGGTACGGTCATCTATCACGAAAAAGATGATACGATGTTTCTATATGTGCAGCGAAACAAGAAGTGGTATCGCTATCAATCCATCTCTGAAGGATGAGGAGGAAGACAAATGCAGTATCCAACGACATTGGGCACGAAAAATGGCTACATCCACAATCCAACTTCCGCTAAAGCGATTCCTGTCCGTTATCGTGCCGTAATTCAGGACGTCGTCGCCTATGTTCAAACCTTATCCGCGTTTCATGGCGTGTACTTGTATGGCAGCGTCGCCAAAGGAACGGCGCGTCCCTTTGAATCCGACCTCGATTTTACACTGATTTTGACAGAACCGTTGACGGAAGAAGAACACATGCAGTTAGATGAACGGACAGAAGACTGGTTGAAGGACTATCCATTCGTCACCAAAATCGATTATGACATCGGTCTGCTTCGCGACGTCATGCGGGATGACGAAGTTCTTCGCTGGGGCGTCTGGTTGAAATCCGTCAATTTGTTTTTGGCAGGCGAAAATCTCCAAAGTCGATTTCCATCCCTTCGCCCGACACGCGCTCTTGGCTTCGCGTTAAACAATGGAGTATGTGAGCAGTTGAAAACGGATTTATTTCTCCTAGAAACAGGTCAGGTCGCTTTGCTTCATTCCGATTCGATCATGAAACGGATTGTTCGGAGCGCCTATCACCTTATTCTAGAAGACGATCAAAGCTTCGTGCATGACCTAGAGACACTCCGTCCAATCCTGCTTCATTATTTTCCTGACGAACCGCGCTTTTTGTCACTGTTCGCCGCTTACGATACAGACCAAATCGTTTCGCGAGAGGATGTCCACTACTTTGTAGACTGGTTCGCGTCTCGAATGCCGGACGAATCAATCCTTTAATTGAAACAGACCAGTCCACAGTCCAGCATGACCAAATAATGCCTCCGGATTGTCAACGGGTTTCATTTCCGTTAGTTCGATGACGTCGAATGCATCGAATATGGCGAGTAACCGCTCTTTCGTATAGCCGAGTCCACCTTGGAGACTGTTTTCTTGATAGACCTCCCAGTCCGTCAACGTCGCCCCGCCAAGCGGACCGCCCGCAACAAAACACGTCAATCCGAAATATCCTCCTGGGCGCAACATCTCCTTCAGTCGCGTCACATAAGTCACACGTCGATGTGGCGCCATATGATGAAAACAGCCGGAATCGTAAATGAAATCATATGTATTCTGTTCGGTCGTCTCTAGAAAATCTTGCTTTCGAAACGCAACGTGCGCTCCAGTCTGTTGTGCTTGTTCCGTTGCCCAGTCTAACGCGGTTGCTGAGAGATCCAGTCCTGTCACCGAGAAACCGTGTGTTGCGAGATAAATCGCATTTCGACCCGGTCCTGTTCCGAGATCTAATGCGTCACCAGGCGAGAGCCAGCCCTCTTCGATGTAGCGAACTAAGTTCTCGTCCGGAATGTTCTTAAAAAACGGGACCGGTTTCGACCGATCTTCATAGAACTTGTCCCAAAACGGTTCTGGTTCACGCAATCGTGCGTCGAGCATCTTTAAAATATCCTCCATCGTATCAATCGTCTGTGTTTCTGTCATTGATCAGTTCCCCCTCTTTTCTTCTATAATAATGTATTCGTGTTTCTTCTCTGATTTTCCTGTATTTCCTGGATAAAAATGCGCTATTTTTCTTACCTTACGATATTGTTAGTATGTTCTCGCAATCGCTCATGCTACACTAGCCTGTAATTGAAACAACCATTCAAAAGGGAGATATCTTGCATGCGTCAACATCCGACTTCCACTTCCACCTTAGCAACGGACGAGAAGATCATCCGCTTGATTCAAGGTCTTCATCAAATGCACCATTCACCTATGAAAGCTACCCATTATCAAAAGTTAGCAGCTCAACTTCCTTACCCTTCGCTTGAAGAAATCAACGCCCGATTCGGTTCGTGGGCACACCTGTTAGAACGAGCTGGAATCGTCAAGGCTTCCCATTTATCGACGAAAGAACGCATGACGCTGAACCGTCCCGCTGCGGTCAAGCGAACGAAGCGGTGGTCGATCGAAGAAAGCGTTGCTTTTTATGTCGCACAAAAAGGAACGAACATGACGATTCGCTCCTACACGGAATTGCGGGATTTACACCCAGAGATGCTGAGTGCGAATACGATCATTCGTCGGTTCGGTACCTGGAAAAATGCCTTGGCACACTTCGATCTCACCTCGAACGGCTTCTTCACCGATCAAGACTGCTTAGACGCTCTTCAACAAGCTGCAGCCACACATGGACCGCTTCTGACGAGTCAACAATATGCCAAGTGGGCGCGTGCGCACCAAGCACCTTCACTGACGTTGTTGATTGAACGCTTCTCCAGTTGGCGCGAAGCCTTGCGTCGTCTCGACAGCGAATAAAAAGGATCGTGCCCGCTGATTGATTCGACGGGACACGATCCTTTTTGATTATTGTGTTGGCAATCGTAAGAGCTCATGATCCGCCCCTTCAGCGCATTGGCGTAACGTATAGACCGACTGTTCCTTCTCGCTTGTCTTGACGAGTCTCTTACAGACTTCGTTTTTACGATCATCGTCTGTTGTACCGAATTGATCACGCGATGAATCAGACGTGTATTGATACGACTTTCCCTCATACTTGACGTCATACAATACTGGGTCTCCTTCAGTCGTAAATGCCGTGATGCGGATCTGATCTGATTTGCCTTGCATTGACTTCTTTAAAAAGGACTCGAATCGGTCGCTGTTCGTAACATCATTCTGGACGATGATGTCGCCATTCTCTTTCGCCTCTTCCAACGTATATTTTCCACAACCGGCTAAACAAAGCAGACATACTATAAGACCGAGCTTCCGCATCCTTCACCGACTCCTTCTCAACGTTTCGTTAATAAGCGATCAAGGCGATACAGTTGCGACGTAAAGCCCTCCTTCATCCTCATACCGAGCACTTCTTGCACGGCTGCTTCTGTCTCATAGGTCGACTCGAAGACAATCAACGTCGTCTCCCCGAGGTCGAGGAATGTCGTGACATTTTCGCTACCCGGTAAATGTTCAGAGATCGCCCCTGACGCGTCCGAGAAATAATCGGCATGACTATACGTGTTCGGAGCATCGATGTGTCTGAAAATCGCTTTCCCCCACGACTCCATGCCGTAAAAGTCACCTTGCGCCGGATCAACACAGCGCATGCAATAATGCCATACACCACCTGGTTGAAACTCAAACGTCTTGATCATCGTCTCCCAGCCTTCCGGTCCCCACCACGCTTCGAGTTGCTCTTTTTCTGTGAATGCAGCAAAGACATTATCTCGAGGAGCCTCACATGTCCATTCCATTCGTAAAGTCTTCCCCTCAATCGAGGTCTTCAATTCCTTTTTCATTCGTCCCGTCTCCCTTCACGTTCGACTGAATCTGCTTCAAATGTGCGTCTAGACGATGCATGCGGGCTTCCATTTGTGCAAGCGAGTTGCTCCACATGACGAGCTCTCGAAACGTTTCTGGGCGAAGGCTATACAAGCGACGATTCGCCTGCCGTTCGACAGTGATTAGTTCCGCGTCAAGCAACAGCTTTAAATGCTTCGAGGTTTGCGGTTGGCGTAAGTGTAGTTGTTCAGCTAACTCATTGACGGAGCGAGGACCATTTCGTAACGCTTCGATGAGTTGAATCCGTGTCGCGTCTCCGAGAGCTGAGAATCGTATTGGTATCCGATCATTCATATCCGTTCACCTCTTTATTTTATATATTCCCAATTTAGAATATTCCAAACTAAGAATATAAAAAATGCAAAATGATTGTCAGATGCGTTCAAATGGCGTAAGTTCTAAACAACCTGTATGAAAAGAGCGTGAACCAATGAAGACCGAATGGATGGAAGCATTCCTCGTCACCGCGGAGACCGGTAGCCTGACGAAAGCAAGCGAAGTACTGCATATGACGCAACCGGCGTTAAGTAAACAAATCAAAAGCCTTGAGAGTGCACTCGAAGTCTCGCTGTTGCACCGCTCGGCACATGGTGTCACGTTGACGACAGCTGGCGAAATCGTCTTTGAAGAGAGCCGTGAACTGCTTGACCGGATCGATCAGATGAAACGACGGATCGGTACGATCGACGAACGGACGACGTTGACGCTCGGATCATGGCCAAGCGTCGCGATGACATATCTCCCCCGTCACGTCTCGCGTCAAGCGACGGCACCGGATCTCAAATTAAAGACGGCGCATACGACGATCGATTTGATGCAAGGTCTTGAAGAACGCCGATACGATGCTGTCTTACTCGACGATCGTCACCATGTCCATCCGTATCATACGACCCATTTGTATACGGAGAACTTTTTACTTTATGTCCATCAAGACGATGAACGATTCACAGACTGTACGTCTGTGGCGTTTGAGCAAATTCGTGACGCCTCTTTCTTGTCGCTTCCGATCGATTGCGATTCGACGAACATCCTAAAGGACGCGTTCATCGAGCGAGGTGCCGTCTATCAAGCAGAAAACGAGATGGAATTCGGATCGAGCGTCCTCGGTTTCATCCGTGCAGGGCTCGGTATTGCCCTGTTGCCGGAGATTTTCCAAGACGGACTATCCCCTGAAATCAAGACGTTACCGGTCGACGAGTTTGATGTCGTCCGTGAATTGTCGCTCGTCTCACGAGACGCCTCCCATCATGCGATCCTGCTTGATTTACTCGGTCAGTCGCGCTGAAGGTGCACTTGTAGTTCATGCCTCAGCCCATCGACTTGATCTTGTGAAATCGCCGAATCCGGTGTGTCACCGTACCGGACGAGATGGTAGATCAATGGATCAAGCGTGACATCAATCCGTTGTAACCATTCGCCGACCGTCTCTTCGGAGCGGCGGCGTTTTTGTCGTGTCAGTTGCCGATCGAACGTTTGTAACAGACGGCGAATCTCTGACTCTGATTCTTCACCAACAAGTGTTTGTCGTGTCGAACGATTTGGGGAAAACACCGGCGGCGGCTGCATTAAATCGTCGATTACATTCTCTCGTTTGCGTCGTTTTCGCAAACGCTTCAAGAAATAACGCACACTAAAGATGACAATCAGTAGTATGACAAGACCGATGACGCCGTAAAAGGTAGCAACACCTAAGGCATCCTTATCCGCAAATCCCCCGCTTTGGATGTCGATTTTTTGCTTGGTCGGTTTTCCTTCTTCTTTCCCGCCTCCATCAACCATAAATCGGGCTTGATAGGTTGCCGGATCATAAAAGAAATAACGATAGACTTCTGTACCGACTAGTTGAATAGCAGCAAGGCTCACGAGTGCTATACATAATGTCACAACTAAACCACGCTTCATCTCATCCCTCCTTTTCAATATTTTACCATCTCCACTCTACCTTGGAGTGATTTTTCTTTCTTTTCAGTCAATTTTTCATTAGAGTAAGTGATGACTCTCAATAAAAGGACGTGACATCATGTATCTTCCAAGTTTTTCGTTAACCGATCAGACATTTCTCATCACAGGAGCTGGTCGAGGCATCGGACGTGCACTCGCCATCGGAATGGCAGAAGCCGGTGCTAACATCATTCTCGTCGCCCGGACGGAACGCGATTTGAAGGAGACGGCACAAGAAATCGAACGACTCGGTCGAACGGCTTACATCTTCCCGTGCGACATCACTGACCGGAAACAAGTCGTCGAGACGGTAGCTCGTGCATACGAACAAGTACCGCAGATTGATGGGCTCGTCAACAATGCGGGAATGAACATTCGCTCGAAGGCACTCGATGTGACGGAAGACGAGTGGGAAACGATCCAACAGACTAATCTGAAATCCGCCTTCTTTTTCGCTCAAGAAATTGGGAAACGGATGCAGGAGACAGGTGGAAGCATTCTGAACATCGCCTCGGTTGCTGGTCACGTCGCCTTAAGGACCGGTGTCGTGTATGCGACGACGAAAGCGGCAATGATTCAGATGACGAAAGTTCTGGCGCTTGAATGGGGACCACAAAACATTCGTGTCAATGCAATCGGACCGTGGTATTTTAAGACACCATTAACAGAACCATTGTTGGAAGATCCTACATACCTGCAAGAGATCGTTGACGTGACACCGCTCGGTCGGGTCGGTGAATTAGAAGAACTGGTTGGACCAGCCGTCTTCTTATCGTCTGCTGCAGCCCGTTACGTGACCGGGCAAACGCTTTATGTCGATGGTGGGATGACGATTAAAGGTTTTTAAGACAGAAGAAGACGGATGCGCATCTGCCCATCCGTCTTCTCGTATCTGAAAGGAGCTTCATCATGTCAAAACGGATTGCACTCATCGCTGGTGGCTCCCGTGGCGCCGGACGCGGCATCGCATATGCCTTAGGTGACGCCGGAATGATCGTTTACGTCACGGGACGAAGTACGAATGAACAGACAACGGATCAACGAAGCGAAACGATCGAAGAGACGGCTGCTGGTGTCACGGCACGCGGCGGACTCGGTATCCCGATCGTTTGTGACCATACGAGTCTTGACGATATCGATCGTCTGATTCAGCAGATCCAGCACCGCGATGGTCGAATCGATCTCCTCGTCAATTGTGTGTTCGGTGGTTCGGAAAGCCACTTACCGTCTGGAACCGGACGACGGTTTTGGGAGCGACCACCTGAACATTGGGACGCGATGATGTCTGCCGGACCAAAAGCGTACTTGTGGACGATTCGGGCCGCGATGCCATTACTGCAACAGAGTCCAGCTGCGCTCGTCATCAATCTGACATCATTCACTCCAGAGCAGGTGTCTGGAAACCTCTATTATGATTTGGCGATGCAAACGATTAATCGGATGACGCACGTCATGGCGCAGGAGTTAGCTCAGACGACCATCTCCGTTATCGCGCTCTGCCCCGGTTTCATGCGGACGGAACGGGTTGTCGATGCCGGTTTCGCGAGTGCCGCGACTGAATCGACGACCTATATCGGACGAGCCGTTACAGCGCTGATGGCGGATGACGATGTTAGACGTTATTCTGGACAAGCCGTCTTCGTTGCCGATCTCGCGAAGACCTATCAATTTACGGATCAGGACGGAACGCAGCCACTACCTTTTTAATTGCTTTAATCGATGAATTAACTAGTTTTCAATCACTCACTTCCGTTCCGGTCGTGCTGGATCAAAGATTTCTTCCGCATCAAAGAATGGATCGAGTATGCTCGTCTTTCCAGCAACGGCTTGACGTAGACGAATCCCATCAACGTTGATCCGGGCTTGGCGGAAGTAGTCGGGTCCAACTTGTTTCCACGCATATTGACTCGCATCAACATTGAAGAAATAACGGAACCCGCTATCGATGAGTAAACGATATTTCTCACCCGAATAATCGTGCCAATCCCCGACATCACTACCGTATGGATAAATTAATTGCGTCGTTTTTCCGATCAGCGGGGCAACGTCCTGTTTGTAGCGTTTAAGATCCGCACGAATCGTCGTGACTGATTCTTTTCCGACCCAAATATGTCCGTACGTATGACTCGCGAACTGCCAGCCGTCCTCTTTTAATGCGATGGCGGTCTGTTTCGCTTGTTTTCGTGCCGTTTCGACCTTTTTATTGTGTCCATATTGATTGTAGGAGGAACGATACCCGAGCACCCCGTTATAACCTGTGATACCGAGCAACCCTTTTGCTCCTTTATAGGAAAAGTCAGGATGCGACTGGACGAACGCATCGACGATTGGTACGAGATCATAGGCACCATCCGGCTTTCCAACCATTGCGTTGACGATTTTGCCGTCCTTCACTTTTAAATTCTTCGCAAATCCATCGCCTTTCATGTATTCGTAATAATTGACATCATCTTGCGAGAGCACGAGCGGGTGTTTTCCTTTTGGTAAACGGACAGGTGTTTCAACGATCTTCCCGTTCAACTCTTTTGCTAAGTCTGTTGGTCGGACGAGTACGTAATCGTTTTTATACAACGCATCTAAAATCCGTTCGAATTCCTGTTGCGTCACCATGTAATCATCGTATCCTTCTTCCTTCCGGTCGCCATCAAATGCTTGGTTTGGATCAGCAATCAATGAATGAAAAAAGAGATGTGGCACAGGTTTCGTCACAGGCAGGAGCGCCTGCTTTTTCTGTTCGTATTCCTCTTCCCTCTGTTTCGTCTCTTTTGCGCGGACGGGTTTCAACACTTTGATCGCCCGGTCATAATCGTACTGGGCAGCGTAACGATCAGCACGCTGTATCGTCTTTTCTATGTATGCCTGTTGCGAAGCTTGTCTTTTTTGCTGTGTCTCGCGTGTTTTTTCCGACTTTTTCTCGCTGACTTCGCTTTCCCCACATCCACTTAGTAGCAGACTCAGCGCCACACCGCCAATGATCCAGTTCCGTCTCATGTTTTTCGACTCCTTCATCAATTTTGACGTTTTCATTCCCCTCTATTCTAACTGTTCCCGATTGTTCAGTCGATTAACTACTTTTTGAGTCATTCCGTTTCGTTATGACTGCCCATCCAAAGCGGAACTTCCGCTCACTCGTCTTGAGGTGTTTAATAAAGGACGTAATGAAATTCGCGGAGGTGCAACAAGATGATTGAAAAGAACTTAATTAATGGTGAATGGTACGATACGACAGAAACGATTCCGGTCTACGACCCAGCAACGAAAGCATTGCTCGGACATGTTCCAGCAAGTTCAGCGGAAGACGCACAACGTTCCGTTGACGCAGCGAGCGAAGCATTCGTTAAGTGGTCAAATGAAACAGCAGACACACGCGCGAATTTAGTCGACGCCTGGTATCGCTTGATCAACGAAAATCGCGAGGAACTCGCCCGCATCATGACGACGGAACAAGGGAAACCGTACGTCGAAGCACTTGGCGAAGTCGATTACGGCAATCAATACGTCCGTTGGTACGCTGAAGAAGCACGTCGGATTTACGGTGAAACGATTCCGGCTTCTGTTCCAGGGAAACGACTCTTCGTCGAAAAAGAACCTGTCGGTGTCGTCGCAGCGATCACACCATGGAACTTCCCAGCAGCAATGATCACACGCAAACTCGCACCGGCTCTTGCAGCAGGTTGTACAATCGTCCTTAAACCATCGGAAGAGACACCGTTTACGGCACTTCGCCTCGTTGAACTAGCAGAAGAAGCAGGTATCCCTAAAGGTGTCATCAACGTCCTAACAGGTGACGCAGCAACAATCAGTGGCGTCTGGCAAGCCGATTCCCGTGTCCGGAAGATCACGTTCACAGGTTCAACAGCCGTCGGGAAATTGATCATGCGTCAAGCAGCTGATACGATGAAAAAATTGTCACTTGAACTCGGTGGTCACGCACCCTTCATCGTCACGGAAAATGCGGATCTCGACAAAGCTGTCGAAGGCGCGATGCGCTCTAAATTCCGAAATGGTGGACAAGCGTGTGTCGCGACGAACCGCTTCTACGTGCAAGCGTCTGTTCTTGACGCATTCACGGAAAAATTCACAGCAGCCGTCAAACAACTGCAAGTCGGTAACGGGATGGACGCTGACTCGACAGTTGGTCCATTGATCAATGCGAAAGCCGTCGTAAAAGTCAAAGCACACATCGATGACGCTGTCGCAAAAGGGGCAACGATCCTGACTGGTGGTACGATTGACGAATCTGTCGGCTACTTCGTCACTCCAACCGTGCTTGCAAATGTCACAGAAGACATGCTCTGCATGCAGGAAGAAACGTTTGGTCCGCTCGCACCGATCTCTGTCTTTGAGACACTCGATGAAGTCATCGAACGGGCGAACAACACACCATACGGACTTGCAGCTTACGCGTTCTCTGAACGCATCGATGAAGCATTGATGCTCGGAAAACGACTCGAATACGGGATTGTCGGTCTGAACGATGGCGCACCATCTGCTGCACAAGCTCCATTTGGTGGCTATAAAGAGAGTGGTCTTGGCCGTGAAGGTGGCGTCTACGGCATCGAAGATTATCTCGAAGTCAAATACTTGTCGCTCGGTTAATCAATTAAACATTTCGTTTGAAACAAACGATCTTTACCCATAGGTCACCCCTCATTTCTTGAGTGAAATGAGGGGTTTTTGTTTGGCATGCTTACATACTATTTTGTAAGGTATGATTGAATTTAAATGATTATACGAAAAGGAGTGATTTAAGAATGGATGTCATCACCTTCGGGCAACAAGAACAGAACCAACACTACATAACAAGACCTGCTGTTTATGCGGTCATGCGCGACTCTCAAACAGGTAAAATTGCCGTCATTCAAAAAAAGGACGGTAAGTTGTTTCTTCCAGGTGGCGGTATCGAGACCTATGAGACGTATGAAGACTGTCTTAAAAGAGAGGTACTAGAAGAAACGGGGATGGACATCGAAATCGGTGATTTCATCGGACGAGCCAATCAACATTTCTATTCACAAAACGAAACGGCATATTATTTGAACGAAGGGCAGTTCTATCGTTGTGATGCTGGGCAGAAAGTACAAGATCCGATTGAGGATGATCATGCCTTACGATGGATCGACCCGGTTGAAGCAATCGAACATCTATTTCACGACCATCAACGCTACGCAGTCCAAAAGACGCTATACATGATTTAAATCAAGACGCACAAAAGGAGCACGATTCTCTTTTTCAGAGAAAACGTGCTCCTTTTAAATATGTGACAAACGAACAGTCTCGTTGTTATTCGACGTATTCGTAGAGAACGACACTCTCGATGTAGTGAATGAAGCGACGTAATTCCTTCTCCTCTTCGTTCGAGAGATCCCCTTCTTTCGACATATTCGCGATTTCAAGACGCTGAACTTCGATGGCTTTCAAGCAGAGCTCTTCCTTCTGCTGATCGACGTCCTTGCCACCGATTGGTGATGACCAACGCGTATGTTTGAAACGAAGTCGTTTATAGAACTCAAGCACACTTTGAACGACGTCTGGTGGATAAGACGTGCGGCAATTCTCGAGACGTTCGATGACTGTGCCCATGACCTTTTCATACAGATCATGCTCGACTTGCGTCATTTGAATTAACGCATCCGACGACATGTTCGATCGTTTCCGTTTCCACCACAATTTACGAATCGGCTGGACGATCTGGAAACGCGAATCCTTACCGATCGCCTTGCGACGATTTTCAATCGAGCGGAAAACATCCTTTTTCAGCAGATCCGGCACCTTGTTCTCAGCGACGAAACGTTTTGATTCTTCCTTTTCCCACTGGACGGCTTCAAGACGAAGTGCCTTCAACTGATCATTGAATTGATCGAGCTCTTCTTGACTTTTTTCCTGCGCGCGCAACAACCGGAGCATCACATGATACTCATTGAGTAAATCAAACGCAACGACCGCATTGTCTTCGTCCGTCACTTGTTTGATCTCTGAGATCGCCCGGCGAATCATTCGCTGCTTTTGGGCGTTTAAATCGAGTGCAATCGGTGTCGCCGCTTCGCCCCGGTTCAAGATCGGTAAAAGAATCGTCGCGAGAACGAGCGTATAGATAATGACACCTGCTGCAAGGAAGATGATCAATGAGCGTTCCGGGAAGGCCTCCCCGGACTCCGTCAGGAACGGTAATGACAAGACCCCGACCATCGTGATTGTTCCGCGAACCCCGACTAGTGTCGTAATCAAATCTTGTTTGAAGGACGGTCGACGATGATCGCGGTCCTCTTTTTTAAAGAACCGATGATCGAACCAATTGAAGAACATCGTCCAGACGAGACGGATCGCGAGAATGAACGAACCGATTTCGATGACATATAACATGAGACGCCAGTTGTTGATCGCGTCATCCGCAAAAATCTCGCGTGTCGCTTCTGGCAACGTCAAACCGAGCAATAAGAAGATAATCCCGTTTAACGTATACGCAATCATCGTCCAGATGTTATCCGTCAACGTCTGCTCTTGTGCAAAGAACGTTTCCGTCCGTTCTTTGATCAAGGCATGCACTGTCTCTTATACACATCTCCGA
>NZ_WBYY01000023.1:0-26205 GCF_048985645.1 Exiguobacterium sp. A1_3_1
GGATTGAAGTACCCTTCGCCATATCCTCTCCCTACGCTGAGCGCGATCCCGTATGAAATCGCAAACGAAACTAGATTGCCGATGACGATATATTTCGGTTTCCCACTCCGCGCAAGTGAATACGATAGAGCACCGAGTCCAAACAAAAATAAGGCATAGCCTAGAAGTGAACCTTCTTTCCAATCAAAATAGGGTCCAAACCAAGCAAAGGGAATCACATACAACCATGTTCGTTTCATCGCTGCCCCTCCTGACTCGCTTGTGATGTGAAAAAACGATACAACGCGTCACGGATGTTTCTCCATCCAGGTGGATAGACATTTGACTTGCTGATACAGACGGTTTGGTTATTCGTTGTTACTTCAAGCGTCCAATCCGTCCCGTCTAGCATCTCATGTACTGACTCAGGATACGTCCCCCACGCTACTAGATCATACTTACTCATCCACGTATCCATGAACGCTAGATCGTCTTGTGTCAGTATGCGTTCTCCAGGTGCTGTCAATCGATTTTCTTCATCTTCTGCTCGAACCGTTTGACTTGCACGGTTCCACCAAAACGTTTGTCCTTTTCCCATGCCGGACTCCCGGTAATAAATTCGTTCGACTGTTTGCATCGTGATCATCCTCTAAAATTGATATTTCCATTATAGCCCATTTGTTATTTTTAACCTGTTACATTTTTTACTATGGTTCTGCTGATTTCTGTTGCTGTGAAACATTTTTTTTCTTCTATCAGTAGATGGAGTAAAAGGAGATGTTTACTATGCATGTATCCATTCAGCAAGCAGGTTATGACGTCGGTCAGCCTGTCTTACAAGAGATTGAGTTTACCTTACAGCCTGGAACCATCACCGGTTTGATTGGTACGAACGGTGCGGGAAAAAGTACGACGATTCAAGCGATGTTTGGAACGCTACCGTGGGTCGAAGGAGAGATCGATTTACCCATCTCACTCGCCTATATTCCGGAACAGCCGACCTATTACGAATATTTGACGCTCGCCGAGCACCTTGAGCTGGTCGCCTCGCTCCACGAGACGGATCATGCCTATACAGAACGACTCTTAAAGACGTTTGAACTGCATGCTGTCACAAATGACTATGTCTCTTCTTTCTCTAAAGGAATGAAACAGAAGGTGATGCTCGTCTGTGCCTTGATGCAACGCGCGGACTGCCTGATCATCGATGAACCGTTCGTTGGTCTTGACGCGGTCGCGACGATTCGCTTGTTGCACTTACTCGAAACAGAACGAACGCGTGGTGTGGCGATTCTGCTCGTCACTCATGTCCTCGATTCCGCGGAACGTCTGTGTGATGACTTCGTCTGGATTGATCAGGGGCGCATCAAACATCAAGGAACACTCGCTCAAATCGGTGAAGCCTCCAGTCAACCCGGCGCTCGCTTGTTCGACATCATGGAAGCGATGGTGCTCGAGCATGATTGAAACCTTTTTGAAGCAACGGATCCGTCGACGGCATGCGGAACAGCGTCGCTTCTTTCGAGAAATTTTCGATTGGACGATTTTGCTCTATCTCGTCATTCCAGTCGGTCTGTTCATCATCTATGAGACGGTTCAGATCTTAAACGGTCAAGCGGACTGGGTTCAAACGGTTCCGGTCGCTTGGATTTTACTCGGATGGATTCTGTATGGATTCCTGCCCGCCTTTTACGCCTGGTTCGAACCAGCAGATCGCCTCTTCTTCAAATCGGTTCCTGGAGCGATCGTTCGAATGAAGTGGTATTCCGTTCGGTATCACTTCGTGCGGATTTTTCTATTAACTGCCGGCTTACAACTATTCTGCTTTCCGTTACATCTCCTTCGGTTTGATCAGTCCAACATCACAGTACTGCTGACTAGTCTCACGCTCGCTTTACTTCAACCGTTCTTTAGCTTCTGGACGTATCGCTTATCCGGGCAACGGTTCTTGCGAAAATGGAGCGGTCACCTCGTCCTAGCAACCGGACGCATCAGCCTGTTACTCCTGCTTTGGCTGCAACCGCACCCTGTCCTCTTCGTCGTCGCACTGTGTGTGTTGCTGTTCGGATCCCTTCATGTCCGGCACTGGTCACTGCGTGAGGACGGATTGACGGAGGATATCCTGTTGTCAACGAAACGACAGTCGAGTTTATCGGCGACTGTCCTTGAACTGAACGGTGCTTTACCAAAACCGTCGCATCGAAAGCGTCCGTTCCTTCATCCGCGATTATTCAAGCAGACGCATCAGCAACTCCCGCTGATCACGTATCTGCGAGATCCGAGTAAACGTCGTTTCTTACTCCAGCTGTTTGCTGCGATGAACTATGGCCTTCTCGTCTTACCATGGATTGGACGTGGTCTTGTCATCGCCTTCGTTCTGTTCGTCCTGTATCAAGAAGTAAAACAACACGCCCTGTGGTTTAGAAAGCAGCGCTTCTATCGGCTCGTTGACTCTCGTATTACAGCTTCTACGGAAAATAAAGTCATTTAAAAGATATGGAAATCCAATATCTCTTCTCGTGTTCCTTTCGTACACTAAAGGTAATCTAAAACGAACGGAGTGGATGCGTATGAAGTGGGGTCTGTATCCGAAAATGTTACTTGCTTTCCTCGGTCTTGCAATCGTACCGATCGTCTTGATCGGCTCGTTTTTGTATATTGAAACGAAGAATGCCTTAACGGACGAAGCTTACGCGAAACTTGAGGCGATTCGTGATGCTAAAAAAGCGACTGTCACACAACATATCGATGAGAAATTTTTGAACCTCGAAGCATTAGCAGAGAACGAACAAGTCCAGCAAGCTTTCGCTCCCTTAACGAAACAGTTTGCGGACGGTGGACTGGCGAACGACGCCTACCAACAAGAAGCCAAAAAATTCGATACCTACTTCAATCAATACATCGAGCAGTTCGGCTTCTATGATGTCTTCTTCATTGATCCGGACGGAAATGTCGTCTATACGGCGTTCAAAGAACCGGATCTCGGTCAGAATGTCGTCACCGGTGATCTCAAATCGTCAGGGCTCGGAAAAGCGTATCAGGACGCCTTAACGAAACAAACAGGCGTCATTGCTGATTATGCGTACTACGAACCGTCAAAAGCTCCTGCTGCTTTCTTTGCGATTCCCTATGTCGACCCAAAGACGAACAAACCACGTGGAGTTCTTGCGCTTCAGCTCGCCGGTGATCGAATCAATCAGATCATGAAAACAACGGCTGGACTCGGCAAAACCGGTGAATCGTATCTTGTTGGTGCCGATCAACGCTTACGCTCTGATTTCCGAGCGACAAAACAGACCGAAGTCGGTGAAAAACGTATCCAGTCGACGCCGGTCAAACAAGTCATTGCCGGTCAGACGAAAACGACAGAAACAACGGACACCGATGGTCATGAAGTCGTGACGTCCTTCACACCACTAAAAATCGCTGGTCTCAACTGGGGACTGATCACCGAAGTCCATACGGAAGAAGTGTTTGCTTCTTTATCTGATTTCGTCCAAAAGCTATTGATTGCGTTAGTGGCGTTAATTGCTTTGGTAGCACTTGCTGCGATCCTCTTCACACGCACGCTCGTCCGACCAATTCGCGCGTTACTGCATAGTGCGGGCGCGATTGCCGAACACGATTTATCACAACCGGTCGTTGCGACGTCACGTGATGAGATTGGACAGCTCTCCCGTTTATTCGAGACAATGCGCCTCTCTTTAATCAATTTGGTACAGCGAGTCGATGCAATGTCACGGACGATTGATGACTCTCTCGCTGAGCTCGTCGTTGAAGCCGAAGAGACCGGACACGGAACAAAAGAGATGGCAACAGCAATGACTGGAATTGCCGCAACCGCCCAGCAACAGTCTGGCGCATTTGATGGGCATACAGCGTCCTTACAATCCTTGACGGCAACAATCGAGCAAACTGCGCAGACATCGGCTCTCGTCGTCGATAGCGCTAGTCGTTCAGAAAATCTTGCAACGACCGGACGTTCGGATCTCCATGCCGTTACGGAACAGATGCAATCGATTCAAAATGCGATTGATGAGGCTTCCGATAAATCACGTCGCGTCCAAATCGCTTCCGAGAATATCTTAGAGATCATCAGCATCATCGAATCGATCGCTAACGAAACAAATCTTCTCTCATTAAACGCTTCGATCGAAGCCGCACGTGCCGGGGAACAAGGCAAAGGATTCGTTGTCGTCGCACGCGAGATTCAGAATCTTGCCAACCAATCGAAACAGTCGATGGTTCGTGTCCAGGAAACAATCGATTCGATCCAACTGGAGACGAAACAACTCGAAGACGCCATGGCACGCGGAACCGTTGCCGTTCAAGACGGTGTCGTTCGCGTCACGGAAGCGACGCAATCGTTTGATTCGATCGTCACCCAGTCAAAAGGTGTCACTGTTGATATGGCCGCCCTTTCGGAAACGAACCGGGATGTCTTATCGACCGCTTCCCACCTCGTCGCACAAGCCGAACAGCTGCGTGCCGGAATCATCGCCAGCGCTCAAGACAACCAACATGCATCCGAGCAATCACTCGCTTTCAGCGAACGAATGGATGTCGTCCATACGCTGACGGAAGAGATTTATACGCTCTCCCGTGAGTTGCACGAGACGATCAACCGCTATACACTGGATTAAACTTGAAAGGAGACATGCCTCATGCCGACTCACTTATTCCTCTTTGGAGGCGGTCCTCCTTTTACACCGAACTTACGAACACGATTTGCTACATTAACGAACGGTGGACCGGTCGCGATTCTATACATTCCGCGGATCGGTAAGGACTGGACGCGTTACGCCTCGATCTATACGAAGCCGTTACAGGAAGATGGCATTTCGTCTTTCGTCCATCTGCCACTATCTGACGCACCAACAGACGGACAACTCGCGCAACTGAAACAGTGTCAAGGCATCATCATCTCCGGTGGCGAGACCGAATTGTATCAGCAATACTTGGTCGGTACACCGATCGGTGACATCATTCAGTCGCGTTTCGCAGATGGTGTTCCGGTCGTCGGTTTTTCAGCTGGTGCCCTCGTTTCGCCCGAACGGTGTATCATTCCGGAGATCGACCAACGCGACAATCGACGTCTTAGCTTGCCTGGTCTTGCCTTACTGAACGACGCGGTCGTCTGTGTCCATTACGAGACGTGGGGCGAAGCTACCCATCTCGTGCAATCGTTTACGGAAGAAAGCGCAGACCGTGCTTTCGGACTTGCTGACGAAAGCGGGATCTATTTATGCGATCAGCAGCTCCTCGAAACAGAAGGAACCGATCCCGTCGTATTGTCGCGGAGTCCCGTCAGATGACAGCGATCGTTCCTGCCGTCAAAGGCATCATCATTCACGAGCAACGTCTCCTGATCGTCCGCCGGGCTGCTGCTGACTTCGGTGGCGGCACGTGGGAATGTCCGGGTGGCAAGATCGACTTCGGTGAATTGCCAGTCGATAGTCTCGTTCGCGAGATAAAAGAAGAGACACAGTTGACGGTTACCCCAGAGCGTCTCCTCTATGCCTCGAGCTTCCTGACGCATCCCGATCGGCAAATCATTCTCTTGATGTACATCTGTTCGACGAATCAGACAGACGTTCAATTATCAGTGGAACACGACGCTTATCTCTGGGCGGACGAAACAACAATTCGTCAGTTAATTGCCCCGAACATTTTGGCTGATTTTGAACGCCATGATGTATTTTCGTTATTGCATCGCTAAACACAGCTGCCCCGCCTGACCAATCGGTCGAGCGGGGCAGTTTGTATTTACAGTAAAGGATCTCGATAACAGACAACACGATTTCGGCCAGTTTGTTTGGCTTCATATAATGCTAAGTCGGCTTTCTGGACGGTCTCAAATACAGTCGATGCTTGATCGGATGAAGCGGCACCTAGCGATAACGTGACATGAAAAACGGGGTGCTCTTTATAAACGAAGTGTTGATCGGCGCAGGCAGATCGAATCCGTTCCCCCAGTCGTTCCGCTTGTCGAAGTGGTACGTCCGGCAACAGTAAGACAAACTCTTCACCACCGTACCGACCGACGACGCCCTGTTCTGGACAATACGATTGCAAGAGATGGCTGAGTTGTCGTAAAACGACGTCACCCCCTTCGTGTCCGTATGTATCATTGATTGATTTAAAATGATCGAGATCGAGAATGAGGACGGAGAAGACTGTTCCGTTCTGAGCGTACTCGGCTAACGTTTCATCTAGCTTCCGGCGGTTTCCCAGTTGCGTCAGCTCATCCGTTAAAGCCAGTTCCTGTTGCGTATGTACGAACAAAAAGTGCTTCCTTAGTTCTTGTAAGAAACGATAGGTGACGTAACCACCAATCATGATGACAATGATATAGACGAGCGCAATCTCTAAAAACCGCTCGAACGTGTTCGTTAATAAATAGAGCGCCGGTAAGCTGTATGCGATACCTGTTCCAAGCAACACGAGATAATCCTTCATCCGCTGAGCAGCGAACCGTCGATAAATCGTCGCTGTCACGAGTAACGCGACACAGATCAAGGTCGTCAGAATCAGTCCTTGGTATTCGCCAGCTGGTGTCACCGCAAATCGGGCACCGATGATGAACAGCATCGTGATGCTACCGCTGACTAATCCGCCGTAAAAGTACGCCGTGACGAGCGCAACGAGACGCAAATCAATCTTTGCAACGTCATAGGAAATACTGTTAAAGATCAACAGGGCACCAATCACACCGGCGATACAACCGATCGCGAGTCGGACTTGTAAGGAAGAGTTAGGCGAGATGCGCTCGATCCGTCTTAGCGGTAAAAACGCAAACAGCAATGTCGCAATCAACAGTGAGAAGTTCAACAACAATGAATTAAGCAACGTAAGCACGACGACATCCTCCTCATTCCATTTCAGATGTTTACTCTATTCCCTCCAAATTACACATTCCCCTCTTTTTCCAAGGTTTTCAAACAAGAGGAGAGGGAATCAAACAAATATGTCTATCGTCTACATCATTAAGGGGGAATCTTTCATGGACCGTCAAGCTGAAAAACGAAAAAGTAAGATGCCATTCTTCATTATTCTCGTTATCGCTATCTTCGTCATCGTTGCTGCTGCGTTGATCATTTATGTCACATCTGAACCAAAAGAAGAGACACAAGCACTTATGACACATCTTGCGACTGTCCTTCCGGTTTACGTGAATTAGATTCACAAGACCTTTACACAAGCCGTACAACACCTTCATACATGTTGCTTTATCTCCTTCCGATAGGTACACGGGAGGAGATGTTTTTTATGCTTATGAAAAAACGATTATTAGCACAACAACTAAATGGATGGTTGATTCCGATCGTTGCCATCGGGCTGATCGTGATCAGCGGTCTCAGCGTTTACGCATCGTATCAACAATCCGTCGCAGCAACTGAGGAACGGCTGATGCGGGAGTTAACCATGTTCGACGCGAATGTCCGGGCAACGTTTCTTGCGTATCCGGATGACGCGACAGACCGCTCGCGTGCCATCAAACGATTGCAACAGCAACAGCGAACCGACTTATCACGTGACGACTATTCGATTCGCTTTCAAAGCCTGAAAACGAGTGAGGCGTTCCGACCGCTAACACTCGAACCGGCAAAACGAAAACAACTACAACAGCACTTAGAAACAGCCCGTACATATGCTTTTTCGAATCAAGACCAGTTTCTTGTCGCAATGACGATTCCGGAACTCGATGACGTCATTTTGCTGACGACTGATCGCGATAAATTAATCGCCCCTGCTCGCGATTTAGCTTGGACACTCGTCTGGGTCAGTGTGATTACGCTTGTTAGCATCAGTTTCTTGATTCGCTCACGAATTAGAAAACAACTCGCCCCACTATCGAAACTCGCCTTACAGATTGAAGAAGCGCATGCGAAGCGATCGTATCGTCCATTAACACTCAAAACGACGACCTTTGAATTACAACAACTCACGTTTCAATACAATCAATTAATGCAACAAATCGGAGATTTAACGGCTGAGATGCAACAAGCGAGTCAGGAACTCGAATCCGTCCAACCCCACTTTTCTTCGCGCTTATCCGCGATGGATCAATCAGTCCAAGCCGTCGATGAAGTCGCCGGTTCTTTACTTGCGCAATCGTCGCAAATGGATCAGACAATCGTCGCCTCGACACGTTTGACCGCTCAAGGGCACGATGCGTTAAGTGAGATGCAAACGACACTTCTCAACAGCCAACATGCCGTAACCCGTTTTCAACAGACTGTTCAGACGAATCACACGACACTTGAGACCTTACAAGAGGAAAGCCAGTTACTGAAGGAACAATCCGCGACGACAGAGCAGATTTTGCAACAGACCTCACACCTACAGCAACAGATGGAGACCTCAATCTCGCACATTCAGCGCGTTGCTGAAGAGACGCGCCGCTTGTCGCTGAACGCGCTGATTGAGGCAACCCGTGCTGGAGAAGCCGGTCGTGGCTTTATCGTCGTTGCCAAGGAAGTCGAAAAACTCGCAATCGATATCCGAACGAGTACAGATCATATCCGTCAAGTCAATCAGACATGGACGGCGGGACTCGATCAAGTCGAACAAGCCATCGTGCAGATGACCGAACGTTTTCTCTCAACATCGCAACAGCTCGAGACGGCAACGGCACACTTGCAACAAATGTTGACCGAAGCGACGACGATCGAAACGACACTGGGTACCGTGGAACACCAACGTCAAATCGTCGCAGATGTTCAGTCGAACATGCAGGAACATCTGCAGTCCGTTCAGCAGTTGATGTCGGAGCTCTCTTCTTACAGCCAGGTGCTTGGGGAACAGATGCAACACCACGTCACTCAACAGACGGAACTGAAGACACATAGTGCGGTACTCGAGTCACGGATCAGTTCGTTGCAACAGACCGTTCGCTCGAGTGAATCGCCGTCTTAAATCAAAGGAGCGCCTCCCATCTCTGGTAAGCGCTCCTTTCCTCTATTTTCAGCCGATATAACGTGCTTCCTTTTTATCGATAATGTTGCGGATCCGGTTTTCCGTCACCTGATACTGCTCTGCCAATTGACGAATCGTTTTCCCTTTCTCATACTGCGTGCGAATCGTTCGAATCTGAAACGATGACAGCGTCACATGTTGGCCTAACAAGAGATCAAATTCACCAAGCAGTTCAGTATACTGCTGATCGATTGAAGGCAAGACGTCTAAGTTCGACAACTGATCGTCAGCCCGTTTACCATTGCGCCGGACGAGTTGCGCCTCTGTAACATCTGTCGTCAGAAAAGCTTGTGCAACAAGTACACCGACCTGCACGCGTTCTCCTCGACCACGTTGATAAAGCGTGACTTTCCGGTACCCTTCCCGATTGAGCCGTGGACGGAGCAAGACACCTTTTCGGCGTTGCTGGACACCGCGACACGTTACGATCGTTCGGTCGAGCGATCTTACGCGACCAAACGATGAGACTTCATATATACCTACATAGCCGATGACGGCTTTCCATTGTTCTTGCATGATTGTCCTCCTTCAGACAAGGACACGACGGGACTTCATACTTGAATTATATCAAATTACGAACAAACGTTCTAGTGATGTCACTCGTCGGAATGTGCTATTCTTAGCAGAAAAAGGAAATGAGGTTCATCTATGAAATTTGTCTTGTTACTTGGTCCCCAAGCGGTCGGAAAGATGACGATCGGTCAGGAAATCGAACGATTGACGGAGATGAAAGTCTTCCATAACCATCAGACAATCGATCTGTTATTGCCTTATTTTGATTTCTCTGAACCTGCACACCATCGCCTAAAGGATACGATCCGGCGCGAGATGTTCAAGGAAATGGCGAACAGTTCGCTCGAAGGTGTGCTGTTTACATTCCTCTGTCTATTCGGTGTCGAAGGCGGTGGTCTCGAGTTCATTGAAGAGACAGTCGAATTATTCGAACAAGCGGGTGCTGACGTCTATATCGTTGAACTGGATGCGCCGGTCGCAACCCGTCTTCACCGCAACACGACCGAAAACCGATTGACACACAAAGTAACGAAGCGTGACCTCGCTGCTTCTGAACAAGACTTACGTGAGACGGCGGACGGATACCGGACACGTTCGCTGCCGGGCGAACTACCGGACGTCAACTATCTCTTCCTTGATACGGAACAATTAAGTGCACGCGAAAGCGCTGAAGCGATTTGCAACCATTTCAACTGGTCCAAAACAACGGTCTAAGCACAAACGAGCCCCGTCCTGCTCAAGCAGGCGGGGCTTTAATGATAGAGTTTGCGTTCATATCGATTCGCCTGCAACTGAAATCCGTTCCGACGCCAGACCGCCGCACTGCCCGCTTCGCCGTAGACACGCGTCAGTAATAACGTCCGCGCGAGATATGATAGAATCGACGTCAACGCTTCTGTAATGTATCCGTGCTGATCATCCTCATCAGTCGTCGTATAACGTAAGTTTCCGGTCGATGCATTCCATGTGAAGGTAATCGTTCCGACGATTGTTTTCTCACGCAACGCATGCAACGTCCACTTGCAACCCGATTCTTCATCCGTTGCTTCGACAAACAATCGTGACGTCGTAAAATCCGGATGTCGTCCTTTCATTCAGCTCTCCTCCTCGACCTCAAACGTTGCTGTCGCGTAAGCCTCTCCGTTAATTAAAATCGTTAATGTATGTGTACCAGGATAATGGACACGCGTCGTCATGTTCCGAAACGATTGGCGTCGTTCAACTTGTAAGACACCTTTAACTTCCCGCTCCCGCAGTTGAAACACCTTCCGACTCGTTCCACGTTGTTTGACGTAATCGATCGCGTATTCAAGACGCAGACGTTGCTCGACGGAACTGTTTACTTGAAACGAAAACTGTAACTCTTGACCAATCGTCACTGGTGAGACGACCAAGTCCGTCACCTCGACCTCACCTTGCGTGACGTGTCCGAACAACTGTAATACTTCTGGATTTCCGCGCTTCAGTAACGTCCGGGAAGCGTGACGTAAAATCCAGTCTGTATTCGGATCTGTTCCTAAGTGACGTTCGATTCGCTCGATCAGGTATTCCGGATGTGTCTTTGAAATATCGTTCAAGTGATTGGCGACACTTTTTCGGACGTAAAGTGACGGATCCTGTAGTAAGGCGTCAAGAATCGGTAACGCCGGACGCGGATCAGCAATCAAACGCGGAATCGCTTGTCCCCACGGCAGACGCGGGCGTGTTCCTTCAGACGCTAAGCGCCGGACGTGTTCATCGTCTGATGTTGTCCATTTAAGTGCCTGCTCGAGGAAACGTTCCTGATCAGCAAGTAAAAAGCGACGAACGGCGAACTCCGACGTCGAATGTTGCGTCAACTTGGCAAGTATCTCTATCGCAAGCGTCCAGTCAGAAAGGTCTGCCGTTCGTTCGACATACTCTGGAAAAACAATTCCCGGTAGCCCAGTAAACTGCGGTGCGAGTCGCTCTAGCTCCGACACCGAGTCCGGAAACGGTGGCAAGATCGTCTCCAGCGTCTCCGCCACACGACGGACACGTTGTTTAAACGCGAGTTCTTCCCAGTCTCCCTGCTCGACTCGTCTTCGAAAATCCGGTACATCGACCGCTGCTCCTAAGCGGTCGAGCCAACTCGGTGAAAATACATCTTTAATCAAACTCATCCTTCATCCAGTCCTCTCTGTGTGCGCTCCAGTTTGAGCAATATTTCCTTGCGTGCGAGTCCACCCGCGTATCCACCTAAATCTCCATTCGTCCGAATGACCCGATGGCACGGAATGACGATTGCCAGTTGGTTCGCTCCATTCGCTCGTGCGACGGCACGAACAGCAGTCGGTTGACCGATCCGGATCGCCAGCTCTTGGTACGAGATCGTCTCCCCACTCGGAATCCGCTCGAGTTCTTCCCAGACGCGGCGTTGAAATGGTGTCCCGTACCGCATCAGTGGCGTCTGAAACGATACCGGCTCTCCTTTGAAGTAACGACGGAGCTCCGCTTCGATCTGTCCAAAGACCGGTGATTCCCCGGGAACGATGACAGCGCGCGCTTTTTGACGTAATTGTTCGATTTCCCGCTCCAGTCCACGTCGGTCGACGAACTCGAGCAGATGTAAGAGTTGATCGTCGGCAATCGCCAGCATCGAACCGAGTGGTGTATCAAGCCATTTCGCGCGTAAGACCTGCCCGTCAAAGCGCGACGGTGCCTGCCCGAGAATCCGTGCTGACGCCTCACGAAAACCACTACTCGATTCATAACCTCCAGCCAACTGTCCTTCGATGATCGGCTTACCGGTCCGGATCTCCTTCATCGCAAGCCCCATCCGTCGTGCCCGAGCATACGCGACGAACGTCATTCCGAAGCGTTTCTTGAACTGGCGGCGTGCCGTTGATTCATCGAGACCAAGTGCTCGAAAATCGGCTTCCTTGAATCGTTTGTCTGGTTCTGCCTCGACCGCTTCGATCAAGCGTTGAATCGTACCATGATCGCCGGGATAAGCAAGCGGATGACAACGACGGCACGGTCGATAAGAGGCAAGTAATGCCTCTTGCGCCGTCTCAAAAAACTCACAGTTCTCTGCTTTCGGTTTTCGTGCCGGACACGTCGGACGGCAAAAGATGCCGGTCGTCTTGACGCCGACGAAAAACGTTCCTTCGTACGTCGCGTCCCGGCGAACGAGCGCTTCATAATACGTGTGATGTTCCATCGCCTTCCCCTCCTTTGTCCTTAGTATACCGGCTTGTCCGGTCATCATGTCGCCGAAAATCAGGCATTGATATGTTTAAGATTCACTTAAGAAACATCGTCCTGTTTTCGAAAGGGACGATGTCCATACTACATGATATACTCAACGGAAAGTAGGGTTTTCATGTTTGATTTCTTAAAAGAAGCACTTCACGCACCACTCCGTGTCGGAGCCGTCGCACCGAGCAGTCCACGTCTGGCTGAAATGATGGCACGACGCGCCGTCGCCGATCGTCCACGCCAAATTCTTGAAGTCGGAGCGGGTGACGGAGCGATCACCAAAGCTTTACTGGCCGCTCGTTCACCGGAGACACATCTCTTGATTTGTGAACGGAGCGAAACGTTCCGCCCGGCACTCGAGCAGTTGCTAGCTCAAGAAACGAATGTCACTCTCTTCATTGGTGACGTTCAAGGATTATCCGATTCATGGAGCGGACAGATCGACGTCATCGTCAGTGGTCTCCCGTTCGCGTCGTTCCCGGCAGCGTTGCGGCATGACTTATTAGCACAATTCCAAACGTTACTACGACCAGGCGGTCACTTCATCGCCTTTCAATACACCCGGTTCCAGTTCAAGATGTTCCGGGACTATTTCCAAGAACACAGTTATTCGCACACGCTCTACAATCTGCCCCCGGCTTATGTTTTCGAGGGGGTACAACAGGAGGAATCTACACATGCCCACGCTCTTGATCGTTGACGATGAAGCAGACATCCGTCAATTGCTTCGACTGTATTTAACCAATGAAGGGTACGAGATCATCGAAGCCGAAAATGGTGAGGAAGCGTTAGCGACTCTTGCAACGCGTCCAGTTGATGCGATGTTACTCGACGTGATGATGCCCGTTCGCGATGGCTTCTCGACCGTTCAAGCTGCGCGCGCTGCCGGTCACACGTTACCCGTCTTGATGCTGACAGCGAAACGCGAAGACATGGATAAAATTCAAGGTTTGACCTTCGGGGCGGACGATTACATCGGTAAACCGTTCAATCCGCTTGAAGTCGTCGCCCGCGTCAAGGCGCTGTTACGCCGCGTCAGTCAGTATCATGTCCCGACTACTGCTTCAGCGATTCAGGTCGGTCCGTTCACACTCAAAGAAGACGAACGCGTCATCTTTAAGTATGATGTACCACTCGCCCTGACCCGCCGTGAATTTGATTGCCTGGCGCTATTCTTGAATCATCCGCGCCGTGTCTTCTCGGCTGAAGACCTGTATGAACGGGTTTGGCAGGAGGAAGCACTTGGTTCCGCGTCGAACGCTGTCATGGTCCTGATCCATAAGCTCCGCGACAAGATTGAGGATGTCCCGAAAGAACCGCGCCACCTCCAGACGGTCTGGGGCGTTGGTTATAAGGTTGAGCCATGAGACGGATCAAACTAACTGTTTGGATGCTCGTCTTACTCTTACTCGCCGCGGTTTTAAGTACGGCACTCGCCTGGTTGCTTGCGAGTCAGTTGCCGCTCGGTACGAAGACGGTTCCTCGGTACTATTACACGACAGAGCAAGAAGTCGTCCAAGACGTAAAACGTGATATCGCCCGTTACGAAAACGGGCAATCACCGAACGGTCCTTACGAGTGGGCCGTTTACAGTGCCGATAGTCGTCGCCTCGATGCATCTGACAAGTTTCCGGAAGACTTGACGCCCAGCCGGTTACTCGCTGCTCAAACACCGACGGAGCGAGAGCCGTCCGACATAGGAACGATCCGGACATTGCACCACATCGAAGCGATTTCCCTACCAAATGGGGCGTCCGGTTTTTTCCTGACGGTACAGACAGATAAACCGAGACTCAATGAATATCAAATCGGGAATTCGAACGCCTTCTTCGTCTTACAAGTCGTCTTGTTCATCCTCTTTTTACTACTCTTGACGCGTTGGATTGCCGGATTGTTCCGGGAACTCGAACGACGACTCGAACGGTTGACGGTCGAACCGCCACCAACTGAATCACTCCCACCGGTCAGAGGACCGAAGGAGTTTAAACTGTTCGCCCAATCGATCGAACGAATCGAACAGGAACTCCGAACGTTACGGATGCGTGATCAGGAGCGGTTCGTAGAACAGTTGCGCTTGATCACTAGTCTTTCGCATGACTTACGGACACCCTTGACCTCAATCCAAGGTTTCATCCAGTGGCTGACGGAAAAACATGAGACGTTATCCGCGACAGAACGCGCGGAACTTCTAGCGATCGTCATCCGCCAGTCGGAAACGCTCGCTGCCCGGATCGATGAACTGTTCACGCTCGCTAAATTATCGAACACCGATTATCCAGTCGAACGGATCTCACTCGATCTCGTGACCTTAACGGAACAAGTCCTGGAGCTGTTTCCCGGCATCGATGGCGTCATCGATGGTCCACCTCACGTGACATTGTTCGCCGATCCGATGCTCTTACGGCGCTTGCTTGAGAATTTGATTCGCAATGCGACGCTTCACGGAACTGGTGACCTTCGGATTTCGATCAAAGATGAAGCAGAAGGCATCCAGCTGATCTGCTCAAATGCGATTGAAACGACCTATACGCTAGAGGAACTAAACACGTGGCTGACGCCATTCGGGACGTCGGATGCTTCTCGCTCGTCTGGTGGCTCCGGCATCGGTCTGTCAATCGTTCAGCAAATCATGGCACGTCATGCGGGTAGTGTCGCATTGACTTCACAAGACAACCGCTTCATCGTGACCTGTCGTTTTCCACATGTTTCATAAGCCTGCATCCGATGTGCGCATCGGGTGCTTTTTTGGTCAGGTTGTTACTTCTTAGACACTTCTTTGAAATTGGAATTCGATACACTAAAGACTGTTAGAAATTAGTTGTCGTTTTAAAGGAGTTGTTCGTGTCTTATGAAATCCTCGTCTCGTTCGATTACATATATGCCAGGGCTTGATGGCTTACGTGCCTTCGCTGTTCTATCTGTCATTCTCTACCATCTGTCGGTTTCATTCTTCTCCGGTGGTTTCCTCGGTGTTGATCTCTTTTTCGTCCTATCCGGTTATCTGATTACCGGTCTCTTGTTACGCGAGTGGCAGACGACCGGACGCCTCGACTTGAAACGATTTTGGATTCATCGCTTCCGTCGCCTGTTCCCGGCCCTATTCGTCATGCTGTTACTCGTTCTCGGGTACGTAACCATCTTTGAACGCGAACTGTTGCATACGGTTCGCCAAGATAGTGCCTTTGCGCTCATTTACGGGACGAACTGGTGGTATATCTTCCATGACGTCTCCTATTTCGAGTCGTTCGGTAAGCCATCACCGATTCAAAACCTTTGGTCACTCGCAATCGAGGAGCAGTTCTACCTGCTATTCCCGATCTTACTTTGGTTCGGAATGAAAAATCGTCGCTTGTTCCTGCAATTGATGGGCGTTGCGATCGGTGCATCCGTGCTTGCGATGGCGATTCAGTTCACACCTGGTGAAGATCCAAGTCGTGTCTACTATGGCACGGATACTCGGTTATTCGCCCTATTGATTGGGAGTCTACTCGCTTTCGCGTGGCAACCAACCCGCTTTAAGCTCGATATCCCAAAACGTGGTGTCCGGTTACTGAATCAAATAGGTGCCGTTACTTTGCCACTCTTGCTTATATTGATGATTGTCACAAGTGAGTTCGGAAGCTTCTTATACCGGGGTGGCTTTTTCCTTGTCGCCGTCCTTGCTGCACTATTGATTGCTACAATTGCTCATCCGGCGTCGATTTGGAGTCAATGGTTTGCGCATCCAGCACTTGTTGCGATCGGTAAACGATCGTACGGTCTATATCTGTGGCATTTTCCCGTCATCACACTGATAACGCCAGTCGAGCAAATCGGCACGTTCTCATTACTTCGGACCGTGTTGATCGTCGTCGTGCTTGTCGCCTTAACTGAAGCATCGTATCGCTTTATCGAACGTCCGATTCGTCAGCACGGACTATCCGGTTATTTAGAACGTCTGTCGTTACATCCGCGACAGTTACGTCAGTTTTCAACGATGCAGTGGACGAGTGTTGCCGTGTTGACGATTCTCATCGTCAGCTTCATCGGTAACTTATCGATTCTTGCTGTCTCCGATACGCCGAAGCCAGAACCTGCTTTCGAGAAGATAGCGGCGCCAAAAGAAAAACCGAAGCCGATCCTGAAACCGACGACACCAAAAGCAAAGCCCGATCAGCGAAAAATCTGTCGACCGACGCTTGCGATCGGGGACTCGGTCTTACTCGGTGTCGAAGATTATCTCGGCAGTACGCTCAAGCAATTGACGATTGATGCGAAACTCGGTCGTCAGCTGCGAGAAGCGATTCCGCTGAGTGAGCAGTATGCCGCGTATAATCGACATGGACGCCAAGTCATTCTCCACCTCGGAACGAACGGTAGCTTCCGAAAGGATCAGTTGAACAGTTTGCTCGATCAATTCGCAAATGCCGATCACGTCTATCTGGTCACTGCACGCGTCCCGCGTCCGTGGGAAGCAGAGGTCAATCAGATGTTACGCGAGGCATCGAAACGGAAGCGAGTCGAACTGATCGACTGGCATGCTGTTGCCGTCAAACATCCATCTTACTTCGAAGCAGATGGTGTCCATTTGAATATCAAGGGCGCACGTGCCTATTCGAAGATTCTTGCGAAAGCAACGAATTGCGCTGTTTCAACGAAATAAGACCACGTCAAACAAGGTAGCGGAACGATCCGCTACCTTGTTTTTTATACTCATCCTGTCGCTAGCAACCCAAGATAAATCAAACTGACGCTGAATAAACTCAGCAAGATACCCACTGCATGCCGACGATATCCTAGTAAAAGCAGTGGTAAGGTTGCAATCCCCATCATCAAAACCCATCCATTCCCCACTGGATCACCGGTCGGTAGTTGCCCTAGCGTCGGTTGTTCGAGACGGCTGAGTGAAGCACTCGCCATGAACAGCAATACTAAAATGATACTCTCCATCCGGAGTAACGGACGCGGATCGTACGCTGAGTCAAAACGCAACCGACGCCGAACAAGCGTGCCATTACAGAAAGCATAGAACAAAAGCGGTAACAATAAAAGGTGCTTCAGCAACAACGCTTGACCGTATGGCACGCCCCAGAGATTCGGATAACGTTCAAGCGGAATCGCCAGTTGCATCAGTAACAGCCCTGACAGGATGACACCCGTAAAGGCGATCCGGGCAAACGGACTGAACCAACTTAAAAAGGCAGACCAATGAACGGTCGAGCGAGCACCGATGGCTACCCAAAACACGACACCGATCCAAGCTGTCACACATAAGAAGTGACTAAACTGAAGCGTCCACCCGAGCGCACCGTATTTGGCCGCCGCGTGACTCGTTCCTGCGATGCCAATCCATAACGGGATCGTCAAGAGTGCGAGCAGGATGGATCGTCGCTTTTGCCATGCGAATACGATCAATAGGAGTAAAGCAGAGAAGTAAACGACAAGAAACATCCGACCGATATGCAACTCCAGTAATCCTGTTCGAAGAGCCTCTGTCATCGTTTGCGTCGAAAGTAGAAAACGAACGGCACCAAAGACCGGGATGCTCGTTCCAAGAACGAGCATCCCGAGTCCCGCTACCGCCCACGACGTACCGTCCATTAATAGCGGTTTTCGTTTCGTTGGGATGAAGCATAATACCAAATAGCCCATCCAAAGCGCTCCACCCATATAGACGAGTAGTTCTCCTAGAAACGCACTCATGTCGAACGACGACGTAACACGAGAAGGATGACGATACTGATTAACAGTCCCCCGACGATCCATGGGAGCAGTGTCGGAACGAGTCCTTTTGAAACAGGCTCTGCTTCAGGAACGACTGCTGCTTTTTTTTCCATCGGCTCAGCCTTTTCTACAGTGCTTGTTTCAGCTTTTGCCGCACCCAGTACCGTAAAACGGATCGTTCCTTTCACGGGATGACCATCATCTGAAATCGACGCCCACTTGATCGTGTATTTTCCTTCCGTTAAAGGCTCTGAGACGACAGCACTCAGTTCATTTCCGATGATAAGTGGTTTCGCAAGGGCTTGTTCAACTCCATTCGCGTCTACTACACGTAAGGTGCTCGTTTTTTCAACAGCCTCACTGAACGTCAAGCGGATCCGATCGACGGGTTCAGATAATGCCGATCCATCTGCCGGATTCGAGCTTTTTAAACTCGTGTGTGCTTCGACCGATATGGGCAACAGACAAATGAGGAACAGAAGGGCAAATCGGATGATGCGCATGTCGTTTACCTCCTTTCTGCTTGATGTGTACAAGAAAACCCGCTGTCACCAGCGGGTCGTCCTTTATTGTTGCGGGCGACGACGGAGTGCGAAGAATCCAAGGATCGATGCTGCTGCGATACCAAGCAGTGACCAGACGATACCTGTCGTCGATGCTTTTTCTTGCATACCACCGAGACCAGTGTTCGGCATTCCAGATGGTGCACCTTTGAATTTATCTGGGAACTGATCGACGATTGCTGTCGCAGTCCCTTCCCCTACACCGTACATATGCGCGTAAGCTTCACGAATCGCTGGGTACGTTTTGTCGTAATCTTTTTCATTATAGCTATTGAAAGCAAGCAAGAGTTGGTCAATGTGAACCTTCAACCCTTCTTCCAAATCTTTCGCTTTCAAACGTCCTTCTGTTGCTGCATCGAGGAATGCTGCCTGTTCAACACGGTACTCATCAAGTTCCTTCACAGCCATGTCGCGTGCTTGATCATCTTTCGCACCTGTTGCTTTGACATAGTCAACGAAGTAGCCGATGTGGCTCGACCAAATCTTCTTGAATTGTTGCGCTGCTTCACTACCATAAACAGAGCCAATCGAAGCTGTCAGGTCATCTGTATTTTGATTCAAGGCACCGGCCGCAGCGTCAAAGTCTTTTGCTCCGTCAATTCCTTTTTGCATCGCGAGCACTGCAAGCGCCGCGTGTTCAGAGAAGTTTCGGTTCAGTCCGGCACGAAGATCAGCTGCTGGTGTATCAACTTTCGTATTTTTGAATTTATCTGGGTACTGATCGACGATCGCACCAGATAACCCTTCTCCCACCATATACATATGCTCGATTGCTTTACGTAGATTACTGTAGGCAGCATCATAATCACCAGCAACGTAGCTATCAAACGATGTTAACAGTTGCGTGATATGGACTTTTAGTCCTGCTTCGAGATCCGCTGCCTTCAGACGTCCTTCCGTTGCTTTATCGAGGAACGCAGCCTGTTCGACACGATACTCATCAAGCTCTTTCAATGCTTTTTGTTTCGCGTCTTCGTCCTTGGCACCAGTTGCTTTGACGTAATCGACGAAGTAACCGATATGGCTCGCCCAGATTTCTTTGAAGGCAACGCCTGCTTCTTCCCCGTAGACGGAACCAACAGCTGCCGATAAATCATCCGTGTTTTGATTCAAGGCACCGGCTGCCTGCTCAAAATCTTCTTTACCATCAATTCCTTTTTGCATCGCAACGACTGCGAGATACGCGTGTTCAGATAGAATTTGATCGAGTGTCGCTCGTAAATCCGATGCTGGAGATGAGACATCGAGGGAGACTTTTCCTGAACTGTGAGACATCTTACTATGGTCCTCATGACCGTGAGCACTGACACCTGCTGCTGGAATCAACAATGCGGCACTAAGCGGAACAGCGAGATACGACTTTTTCATCTTCATCTTATGAACACCCCTTTGATTTTTTGGACTTCACATAGATAACGTAAGGAGTTCACGAATGGTTTTATCTTTTTACATTTTTTATTTAAAATATTTTTTCTGACGAAATAAACTTATGCAGCACTTTCATTATTTTTTAGTTTTTATTTACTCATTTCGCGAAATAGCCAACTTATTTTCTAATCATTTCATTAGAATCTTCTTATAACCTCATCTTTTATCTTTTATAGAACAGGAGTGGACTTATGAAACGGATTGTCATTGGCGCAGCACTTGCTTCGCTCGTCGTCTCGCAAGCAGTTGGACCTGTCGAAGCAAAAAGTAAAGCGAAGAAGAAACCTGTCGTGCAAGTCGATCGAGACAAAAATGGGATTCCAGATGCTTGGCAAAAACAATATCATTTGGGATATGGAAAACAAGTCGCAACAAAAGATCACGATCGCGACGGTTTGATGAATGTACAAGAGTATCAACTTCGTCTCAACCCAACTAAATCGGATTCGGATCGTGACGGGATCAAGGATGGGAAAGAGGATTCGGACCGCGACTCACTCACGAATCAACAAGAATACACAGCGCATCTAAATCCGTTGAAGAAGGATTCTGATCAAGATGGTATTTCTGATGATAAAGAAGACCAAGATCAGGATCGATTGACGACACGAGAAGAGTTCATCGTCGGTACGCAACCATTGAAAAAGGATTCAGACCGTGATGGCATCAAAGACAATGAAGAAGACCGGGACCGGGATACGCTTATCAACGAAGACGAATTTGAACTCGGTTCTGATCCAACAAAAGCAGATAGCGATCAGGATGGAACACGAGATGATCAGGAAGATACGGATCAAGACGGCGTTCAAAATAATCAAGAACTCAAACGGATCATGATCAAAGTGACGGATACGAATAAGAAAAAGTTCGAGTGGCGTTACAGTAATGAACATCAACGGAAAGAATTGCGCTTTAAAGACGAGATCGGTATTACTGACGTTGCGACGTTAAAAGATCGTCTTCTCGTCACACCATCGATGACGGAAGAAGAATTATTAACGTTAGTCGCACAGGCGCTTCAATTACCAAACATCAAAACGTTACACGTCCAGATCAAGTTCTATAATGGACAGGAACTCGAATCAGAAGATGAGCACTCGGATGACGATGATTCTTCGGATGACTCAGAAGATGATGATCAAGATGATGATTCAGACGATCATGGAGACGATGACGGGGATGATCACGGAGATCATGGTGATGACGATTAATCGTCTATACGAAAAATGAGAGGACGGAATAGTATTCCGCCCTCTCATTTTTTATTTCATTATTCTTCAATGATGGTGACCGCTACTTCCGCCAGCTGGTTTTGCTCCACCTTGTAAGATTTTTAAATCTTCTTTCGATAACTCACCGACGATGAACTGCCGTGTTGGCATGATCATCGCACTTTCACTGCTTGCATGCGCTTTGACATAATACAAGCCGGATTTCGGTAGTACCTTCGCAATCGTATAGACACCTGGCTTTGTCTCTTCTGCCGGTTCCATACTATAGCGTACTGTTCCATCCGCTTTCCAGATTTCGAAATGTACATAATCGACTTTTTGAACCGGTTTAGCTTCACGCCAGACTGTTGCTTCAAACGTCTGCTTTTTCTTCGCATCCGGTTGTAAGTCCTTTGGGATATTCATTTTGATCGATAACGGCTTAGCTACGGCATACTGTTCTGCTGCATCGGAATCGACCGCACAGCCAGCAAGACTCGTCGTCGTGACGAGCAGTCCGCCGAGCATGAATGTTTGTATCGATTTACGCATTGAAGAACCTCCTCACACTTGGAATACGACGGATGATGAGGAAATCGAGTAGCCCGACAATGAGTAATGAGAGTCCAACAAGCGGGAACAAAATACCGAGTACGACGAGCACGGCAAGGAATCCTTTCAACATGAATGCTTTCGGTCCTTTCGGCGCCCCCATCCCCTTGCTTGGTTTCCGCTTCAACCACAGATAGAAACCGCTGACTGCAACAAGAATGATGCCAAGACAAATCAGCAGACTGATTAACTGGTTGAACCAGCCGAACTCTGTTCCTTTGTGAAGCGTGATTCCGGTCGCGACGATTTTACCGACGACGCCATAGTTGTCATAGCGGTAATCGGCGAGCACGGCACCGGAATATTGATCGAGATGAATCGTCGCTTCATCCTGTGCCTTCGCTGGAAACGCGGACAGCGTATAGATTCCACTCGGATCACTCGGGATGCTGATCTTAAAGCTTGGGTCCATCCCTTGTTGTTTGCCGATCGCAACGATGTCATCAATCGAAGCTGGGACGGCTCCTTCGACTTTCGATCGCGGAACATCAAGTGTTTCGGCAGCCCACGGGACTTCTGCGATATCCTTCGTTTGAAGAGTTGACTTCGGTGCTTCCCCACCCCAGATGGACGGTGGATAACCAAGACCTTGGTTGGTGACGAGTGACTGGAAGTTCGTTCCCCAGAAACCGGACCACGGTAAGCCAGTCAAGATCAGGAACAGCATCCCTGCTGTGATCCAGAATGCTGGAACAGCGTGGAGATCACGACGGAATAACTTCTTGCCTTGACGAAGACGCGGGAACAAGACACCTGACAGTCCCTTTTGCTTACGCGGGAACCATAGAAACAGTCCCGTCACGATCAAGACGATTGCCCAACAGGCAACGAGTTCAACGATCCGGTCACCGGTTGTTCCCGCCATCAGCTCCCCATGGATCTCTTCGATTTTATTCATGATCCGGTCATCGTCTGATAACGTTCCGATGATCTTACCGGAATACGGATTGACGAAGACCGTCGCCGACATGTCTGGTGACGAAACCTTCACTTCACTGGATCGATCGTCGGATTCACCCGGTCGGTACGACGTGACAAGTGCATCGGGATACTTCGCTTTGACGCGATCAATCTGTTCCGTCGCAGTGATGCGATCTGCTTGTGGTGTAACTTCATAATACGATTGATACAGGACGTTTTCGATTTGTGGCTTAAAAAGATAAATGGATCCTGTCACAGCAAGCATGACGAGGAATGGTGCAAAAATGATACCAGCATAAAAATGCCACCGCCAAATCGTCCGGTGAGCAGAAGAAGTCGGTGCTTTTTTGACCGTCTCTTCCGTCTGCATGAGATTCATATGTATCCTCCTCTGGCAATAAATATGTCCACTCTGTGAACACCTTCTAGTATAAGCGTTTACAATCCAATTTCAGCCACTTGCTTGTGACGATAAATTGCCAATACAGTGTGTAAATCACGTAGCTTTTAAGAAGTGAAAAACGTCTTTTTTTGACAATGATTTCACTTTTCTTGTAGATTACTTCTTATTTCAAAAAACTATCCTTATTCATAAAACCAAACTTCATCTAAAAAAGCGAATCCTAATCTGGATTCGCTTGCTCGTGTGATGTTTTTATATTGAAGAACTTTCCTCGACTGATTCCTTTTGACGCCGATGATATACGATACCTGTTACTACTAGACCGATTAAGATGACTACGATCGCACTGATGATTCCGGGATTCACCTGAAGCCAGTTCCACAGCTCCGACCACGTCACAGCTTCTCCGATCCGGACGATCAAAAAAGTCCAGAGTCCTGTATAAACGCCTGCTGCTAAGAATGTCATTACTAAATAACGAGGTAACGGATAACCGAGGAGTCCGGCGACATAATGAATCGGATGTCTGACGCCGGGTAAGAAGAACGATAGTCCGATCGCCCATAACCCGCGTCGTTCGATGATCGTTTCTGCTCGTTCTAAGAAACGTGACTTCATCCACCGTTTGACGAGCGGAATCTCACGGAAGAACCGAGCAAGTAGATAAAACCACGTAAAGGCGATGAAGAAGACCGGCCATGCGGTCAACCAGATGACGACCGGGTACATCCCCTCTCGTAATCGAAGTGCTGCAAAACTCATCATCAAGACATCGTCCGACAATGGGGTGAACATGATTCCGCCAGCCAGGCGGACGAGTGCCATGATATCCATCACGTATCCCTTCTTTCTGTTTCTCTCTACTTTCAGTATCCCCGATTTTTCTGAAGTTGAGCCCTATCCATTTCTTAAGTTCTTCTTTAGTTATACTTTTCCGATCAAAAGAGATCATCATCGATGATTTAAAGTCACGTAGACCGTAGGACATGTATACGCAATCGTTCAATAAAAACTCCTTTTCCCACATCGAGAAAAAGGGTTTCATCCGTCCGTTCGAGAAGGGGTACAACGTACATCTGAACGCTCATCTGATAGGAGGAATTTCCATGTTACATCGCCGGAAGACCTATACGATTCGTCCCGAACGCCTAGAAGAATTCACTGAGTTTTTCCATACCTATTTGTACCCGCTCCAAGTCAGCCATGGTGCCCGTCTTGTTGGTCGCTGGGTGACCGAGGCAGAAGATGAAGTCATCGCCATTTGGGAATATCGCGACCGTGAACATTACGAACAAGTCGATCGTGATGTCCGCAACAGTGCTTTACGTCGCGAAGCGATGAAGAAGCGCGCGCGTCTCGGCAAAAACCTCTATATCAAATCCTATGAAGATTTCATGACAGCGACCGGTACGTATGCTCCCCCTCGCGCGATCGTCAGCGTGACCGCGTACATCACGAACGATGCCGGTGAAGTCCTGCTCGTCCGCAACCTCCACCGGGGTGATACGTATGAGATGCCGGGTGGACAAGTCGAAAATCACGAGTCGATTCTTGACGCCATTAAACGGGAAGTCAAAGAAGAAACCGGTGTTGATGTCACAATCGATGGCATCACCGGTATCTATCAAAATGTCTCAAGTCACGTCCTGTGCGTTTGTTTCCGTGGGAAAGCCGTTGGTGGTGAACTCGCGACACAAGAAGGCGAAACGACGGATGTCGGCTTCTTCCCACTGACACGTGACTCGCTGAGTGAGTATATCAAACGGGAACACTTCCAGTTGCGGACGCTTGATGCAATGGATCCCCATTACTTCCCGCATGCCTTATATAAAGTCAGACCGTATGAACTGATCAGTCGGTACGACGGTAACGCAACGTCGTCTTCACGGTAAACCAAAAATCCCCTTACAGTGTTTTCACTGTAAGGGGATTTTTTTCGGTTACGTTGTCAATCGAGCGGTAATTCCGGCATCATCGGTGACATAGACATCGCCTGCTTGATCCGTAACGGTATAAGCGGAAGACTTCAGCGCCTCGATCGCTGCTTGAAGCGTCGCTTGATCCGGATAACGCAGCGTCCAGTAGACGAGTCCGACCGCATCTTCCGGATTCGTCGGTGCGTTGACACCAGACCAGACGTTCAGACCGATGTGATGGTGATAGCCACCGGCAGCAACGAACAATGCACGCATTCGCGAAGCGTCAGCGGCAACTTCAAAGCCGAGCGTCTCGACATAAAATGTCCGCGCTGCTTCGAGTGTCTTGACGTGGAAATGCACATGCCCCATGACCGTATCGCTCGGCATGCCATACCAGTCTTCTTCTCCCGCTTCGACGAGCATACTTTGCCAATCGACGGGATCCGTCGTCATCTTGACGTCTCCATTGGCTTCATACGTCCACGTCTCACGTGGACGATCGGCATAAATCTCGATCCCGTTCCCATCTGGATCCGATAGGTAAAAGGCTTCACTGACGAGATGGTCGCCTTGACCAATCTCGATCCCTTGTGCAATCAGATTCCGGATGACGAAACCAAGTTCTTTTCGGTTCGGTAGCAAAATCGCAAAATGATATAATCCGGCGACCGAGTTCGATGGAAAACGGCGTGCATTCGGATGGACTTCAAGCTCAACGAGTGGTGTATCTTGTGCGCCGAGCACCTGTCTCTTAT
>NZ_WBYY01000024.1:0-25970 GCF_048985645.1 Exiguobacterium sp. A1_3_1
GGGCTCGGAGATGTGTATAAGAGACAGGTCTCACCCTGCGTGATCTGTTCGTAGAGTTCATTCAATTCCTTATATGTCTCGCGCGCATCAATCCGGTCGACATTGTCCTTTGCATTCTCGAAGCGCGTATTCTGCTCCGCCATCGACTTGTTGATGGTCCGAATCATCTCTCGTTTATCCGCCGTCCCGATGTCGAGCGTCGTCAAGACACCGGGGAGGTTGAGGATCGGTTCGAGCCAAAAGTCGTAGACGGTCGATTGATACTTATAGACATGGAGGCAGGCGAGGTACCCGTCACCGGTCCGGACATAGTTCGGTTCGAAGCGGAGTCCGCCTTGCGGCTGGATGGTTTGAACGAAAGTCGGGTTGTAGCCATCCTGTCGTTTGATCGTCTCCGGGTCCTGCTTCCGTAGAAAACGTGTGCGCCACATGGCACCATCACTCCTTTCCGTCCTGAGTCGGTTTCGTATTCGGGTTGTGCAGTTGGAACAATACATGCGTTTTCTGTTCGAGTGTCAGTTCGACCATCGGGTTGCTGCGTCGAAGCAGTTTCGTCAATTGATGCTTTCGTTCCCGGAGCATTGCCTCATCCGGCGCATAAAAAAAGAGGAGATAATCACGATTGGTGCGATGCTCCTCGAGGTAAATCAGTTCCTGTTTCTTCTTCTGCAGAAACGGACGATAGGCAGCGTTTTGATTTTGCCGCAGCTGTCGTTCGATCCGTTGTTTCTGTTTCTCCAAATTGAGCGGTGTATTGAGCGGAATCACCTTCAACGGATGCATATACGCCTGTAACAGATAGGCAAGGGAGAAGATGTCATGATCCTTCTCCGTCTCGGACAAACCGTAGATATCCTTCGAAGTTAGCTGGATGATATCGCAGAATGTCCCGTCCTGCATCTCGAACCCATCGAGCACTGTGTCATCAACGATCGGTAGCAGAGAGGCGACAGATGGCGGGATCCGGACGCGTTTTTCATTCCGTATTGGAGGTGTCGTCAGTTGCATCTCATCGAGCCAAGTAATGTCTGTCGTCGGAATTGTTTTAGATCGTTTCTCTTCCGATAAACTCATTCCATCACGCCCCTCTCGATTCATCCTTGCCGTCGGTCAATGCGATATACGTGTCCTTCTTCTTCACCAGCGCGTAATAGAGAACGTGAACCATCCGTTTCTCTGGATTCGTCGTCGGCCGGATGACGATGAATAGTCCGAACGCGACCAGGAAGAGCGTAAACGGCAGATGCAAGACGTCCGGGATGAATGGAAGGGCAATCAACCGGACGATGATCAAAGCGACGAGAAAGAGTAAATCATAGAGGTAAAGCATCTTATTGATCTTCAGCTCGGTCGTGACTTCGTTCGGAATTCGGTACTGGCGCTGGTGCATGGTCTCACTCCTTTTTCGGATCTAGCCGCGGGACATCGGTCGAGTACATCCGGGACGACTCTGACGTCACACGTGTCTGCGTTCGTTCGATGTGCTTGAGTTCTTTTTGTGTCGTCGTCTCCAGTGTTTGATAGATCGACTTTCGTTGCCGCTGTGTTCCGGATGATGTTTCCTGTGATTCAGTGATAGAAGGTGAAGGATTGCTCGTTCCTGAAGAGGAAATTGTAGGTGCTGCGTCTTCAGGTGTATTAAAAGAATGTTCAAATACGTTAGATTTCATATCAGATGTTGACCCTGAGTGAACAGAAGATGGATTAGGTACACGAGATCCAATGGGTTGTTCCGACGGTGAAGTAGGTTGCGATGCGACAGTTGTTTCAGAGGGATTGAACGCATCAGGTGAAGTAGTCGGTTGTTCCTTCAGCGATCCATCGGGCATCTTCGGTTGTGAAACAGGTGTTTGCGATGATGACGGAGTAGTCGCAGGTGATTGTGATGAGACGGAGTCCGAACGGCGTGGCATGGACTCTTTTGATATGGTTGCAGTCGGACTCTCCGAATTCATATCGTGCGTCGATAAATCAGTGGATTCAATGCGCTGGTTCTCTTGTCCAGTTGGTCGTGAAGTGCGCTCTTGTGCTTGCGAACGAAATGGCACACTGTCAGACGAACGATCCGGACGACCCGTTGGTGTGCCACCATTAGGTGGTGGGTTCGGTGGTAACTTTGTACTGGCAGCTTCTGAAGCGGATGGAGTAGTTGGTCGTGATGTCCTCTTCATCGTCTGTCCAGCGACACGAGCCCCGACTTTAGCTGTACCTTTCCCGACAGCATACGCACCAAGTGCGACACCCCAACCACGTTTCAGACCCGCATCAATCCCGAAGAGGCGTTCGACCATGTTTGGTCCATCAATCAAGGCAGCGGAGAAAGCGATCAAGGCGATCAAATAGGCGAGACCATCGAGTGTATCAGCAAGATAAGCCGTCCCAATCGTGTAGAGCTTAATCGAGACGAAAATCAAGATAATGACGAGGAATGTATTCAGGATGCTTTGAATGACTTTCTTCGTCTTTTGTCCGCTGTGCAGGTCGGCGGGGGCGACTAAAATCGCTAGAACATAATTAAAAGCCAACTCGAACGAAAGGCGAGCCAGCTTGTAGGCAATCGAGAAGAGGGTGAAGCCCATCACGCCAAGGGTGACAAGAATCGTCAACCAGTTCGGATGATAGCGATAGTAGTACTGGTTATTCCAATCAAGTCCGCTTTGATCGAGTTCGCCTAGTACTTCCTCACTACCGTCCCAAAGAATAAATGATTTTGAAAGTTTTGATCCAGTAGTGGAGATGTCTAGTTTATTGCTATCGAACACCTCATTAATCTGTAATCCTTTGATTAATTTGGTTGGAACATTATTTTTTGCGTCGTTTTCTGTATAGTTTTTAAAACCATTTTTATCATATGCTACTAAATCATTTAAATTTTCTTTGAGTATTGATTCAGATATAGTTTCCTTTTCAGAACCAAATAGACTGCCACTTTTAACTTGATTGACTGCCTGATCTGTGAAGTCATTTAGTTGTTTCATTGTAGGTGAGAGAAGTCCTAAAATCATCAATGAGATGAAAATATTGATAAGAAGACCTTCTCGATCGAATTTCTTTTGAAAAATGATGAGATAGCCTGTAAAAACAAAGCTGGCGGCTAATAGTACATACAAAAAAGGTTGAATCGTCTGAACGAATTCAACCACTTGAGGATTATTAAAGAATGTTTTGATCATCAAAATATCATCTGTAAGACTTTCGAGAGAATCAATCAACAAAGAAAGCCCTCTGACAAAAATCCAACCCACAGTTCGTAAAGCGTCGTTAACTAGATTACTTAAATTGAAAAGACGTTCGAATTCGGTAAGTTTCTGGATAACCTGAGCATCAGACATATCTATCCAGACCTCCGTTTCATTCTATTTATTATTAGTTACAAACTCATTGACTGTATTAGTAAAAGTCTCATCAGTCAGGCGATTAATATTTAGTTTATCTTTGATCTTTCCTTTCGACACGTAATACAAACGTTCACCTTGTAGCGTAGATGTGTATTCAAAGTTTGCTCTATCCACTATCTTTTTAGCATCAGGTTGAAAAGTATTATAGATGTTGATAGGTACTTTGTTTTTTTTCGCTATGGAATCGAGTTTATTTTGATATGAGCCAATATCTCCGTCTTCCTCTTTTAAAATCAGTAGGAATCCTTCTTGTTTTCCATCCATTAGATTTTCTACCTTGGATAACTTTACTTGATTCGCATGACTAGAGTCTTCAGTTTCACTACAACCGACCAAAAGTAACGCAGCGGAAATCAATAGTCCGGAGAGTACTCGTTTCGCTTGCATGCCTCCACCCCTTTTCCTATGATGACACCTGTTTCGGATCCGTTAGATCGCCATTACTGACGTGAACCCGGAAATCGAATGTGTCTATAAGCGTAACAGTTTTTCGGTCGCCTGAGTCTGGGTCTTCTTCCTCAAATATAACCAGGAATCCGTCCCGGGTCTGGATGTTTAAGACTTCTCCGCGACGGAGGCGCTTCTTATTCTCCTTGATGATGGTCGCGATGACGCGGAGTTCACGCTGAACGCGTTCCGTGCGTGTCAGTTCTGTCATATGATGCCCTCCTTAGATGCCATGCCGAAGTTTCTCGAGTCGTTTACTGATGATTGTTTTCAAAAAGTGACGCTGATTGTCCGTCACAGGTATTGTTTTATCTAGAATGCCTTGCTCGAACAGATCAATCGATAACGTATCGTATTCGGTCGTCTCAAAGATCGAGCGGAGAATTTTCGGCTGCAGGACATCGAAAACGCGCCATTCTGTTGCGTCAGGCGTCTCCTTATCCGTCTCAATTGTTTTCGATGCAACTGAGGCGCCGAGATGGAACGGGACACGAAGCGTATTCAGGTCGAGATGGGCATGTGCACAGGGAATGACGAGATCGTTGACGGAACGGTCCGTGTTAAAGTCATCCGCCAGGTATTCATAACGATATTTCATCGCCGTCCGTCCGGTCAGGAAAAGGGGATAGGACTGGATCCGTTTCTGTTGTTTGTCTTGCCGCTTGATCACACGGATGATTAACATCTCACCTTCCTTCAGTCCCATCACCTCGGTTGCCGTCAACAAGCGGCGACCATCGACACTCTCCGTCTTCGACTTTGAGAGCGAGAAGGTCTGTCCAGAACGAGACTTTGTGACAATCGTCTGCTCCCCAAGCTTCTTCGAAATCAGTTCTGCCGTCGACTCATCTGCTGTCAGTAGGTAGTGCGTGTTTCCGCAGTTCCCGTCGATGGTCTTCCAATCCTCTCCGTAGAGATTCTCGAGTTGCGCATAGGACTGGATGACGAGGTTGAAGCGGATGTTTCGACCGAGACAGACGGTGATGATGTTCGCCATCCCTTCAATCGCTGGCATGTTCCCGAATTCGTCGAGCAGGAAGATGACCTGGCGTTCACAACGTCCGCTCGCCGCTTTTGAGGCGACACGTGCCAGTGAGGTATAGACTTGTTTGACATACAGTGAGGCGATGACATTTAACGTCGGATCATAGTCCGGGACGATCAGGAATACGGCGACCGGGCGCGGATGCTGTCGAATTTCCCGGATGTCGATCGGGGCATCCGTCGTCCAGTCGAAGAGACCGTCCGTTTCGTCTTTTCGACCCGAGAGTGACACGGTGTACTGCTGTCCTTCACTTTCTAAGATGATATCGTTATCCACTTCGAGGTTTTCTTCGTGATGGAGTACGAAACTCCCGTCGTCATCCGTCGTCAAGGCGAGTTGTTTCCCGCTTGGGAAGTAAAACGTCAACCGTGACAAGGGAAGGGAACGTCCACGAATCCAACGGTTGAAACCGATCAGTTTCATATCAAGTGAGTTTTGTGCCGTTAAACGTGCCGTCGCATCGAGTGTGAAAATCCCGAGCTTAGCATTTGTATTGGCGAGAATGCTCGCGCGCGTCTGACCACCGGAAAAGTGAAGCGTCGCGTACTGCATACGTGCCGGATGATTCTCCGGAAACGATGCGAAGAAGGCGTCGAGTGCCGATTGTTCCTGTCCCATTCCATCGATGACTGTGCGTGAGCCGAGATCGGATAACATCAAAGCGACGTTATACATCGTGATCTTCTCCGGTTCATGTTTTGCTTGTTCGCATAATCCGAGAATCAGGGCGGTGCAAAGGTCCGTCGAAGAGTTACTCCAGAACGGATCTTTCGCCTTCGGATCATGATAGAGCATGTAGGCGACCGAACGGGCATACTGTTGGGCGAGGGAGTAGTTCTCGTCCAAATAGGCGTCGATCGTCAGTTGCAGCAGGTTATAGGACATTGATTGTGACGGGTTCATCAGGTTTAGGACCTCGACCTGATAGCCGCGTGCTTCGAGTGTTTCTTTAGAGGCGGCGAATAGTTCACCCTTCGGATCATTGATGATCAGACTCGCTTGGCGTTCGGCACGACTGTAGAGATCGATCGTCGAGAAGACGAACGTTTCACCCTTCCCGGATCGGGTCGTCCCGATGACGAGGTTATTGACGGCACTGTCATCGATGTAGAGGCGATCACGATAGCGACCGACCGGGACACCACCGGATCCGCTGTAGGTCTCCTTACGGTCTGGAACATCGCGATACTGCTGTTTCAGCTCTTGGAACGTCGTGAAGCGGGCACTTCCTTTCTGTGCAGCCTTGAGATCACGGAAGTTGAGCCAATACTTCAATAAGAGAAACCCTCCGAGTAGGAAGCAGACACCGAACAAAGCGAGAGCGAAGGAGGTCGACCAAGCAAGCGTCGTCCACCAATTCGGATCGTACTGAAGCGGGGAGCCGGTCGTCATCTTCCCGTCCTGAAAGAGATTTTGAAATGTCGCTTGTAGGAATTGAGATGCCACATTGAGTATTAGGAACAAGAGAATAGGTAAAGCAATCAAGAAGACAAAACAGCGCCAAAACCAGGTAGACGAAAAAATAGATTGTAATGACTGTGATTTATTCATTATTTCAATCACCATACTTTCATTAAATAATCTTATAGATTTGTCTTAGCTTCGCTTCGAGCGACTCATTTAGCTTCTTTAACTCTTTTTTATCTTTCTTCTCCGATAACTGGCGCTTTTGATCCTCGAGTGCTTGAATCTCTTCGTCCAGTTGGACGAGTGTTGCTACTTGCTTCTTTAATTGCTCGTCGTTGATCATCTTGACGCTTTCTTGAGCCTTCATCACATCTTTCAATGCGATGTAGGCACGTGTTTTGGCTTCCTGACGGGCAGTCGTCATCTCGACGCCCGTAAGCGAGACGGCACGTTTATAGTCTTTCTGCAAGATAGCAAGGTCGAACGTTCCTTCGTTCGTCGGATAAACGGCTTGGAAGGCTTGTAGCGTATCCTGGCGATTGGTCGCGAATCGTTTCGACTGCATGATGATCGTCTCGACATCGATTGGATCCTTCGTCACGGAGACCGCTTGGTCGTAGTCCTGTTCTTCGACGTATTGTGTGATCAGGAAGTGCTGTTGTTCATCGTTCAACGACTTTCGTTTTTCCAGACGTTCGACGAGTGGACCCGTCTCTCCCGTCAACGCTGCTTCATAAAGAGGTCGCCAATCGGATGTTTCCGCTTGGACGCCGCTCGGTGGATCAGGTTGAACGAGTTGGACAACGGACAACGCACCGAGGAGCAAGAGGCTGACACCGCTGACGCCGTAGACGAGACGACGTTGCCCGCGACGTAAGCGGGAGACGTGTGTCGCATTCGGCTGTTGTTGAATCGCTGACGCCGTCATCGTCTTGTAGGATTCCGGTGTCAAACGTTCCAAGTTCTCGAGCAATAAAATTTTCTTTGTTGCATCCTCCTTCCGGATCCGGATGCGTGGGATCCGGTCTTTCAGCTGCAAGTAAAGATTGGGGTAGGTCGGATCACCGAACTGGAACGTCCCTTTGTAGACAAGTTGGTCAGCATCATTAAAAATCCGGAACTCACTCGAGAAGCGTTCGTTTTCTTGCTGGGCTTCCTGATAAACTTGTGTCGATAATAAAAGCGCCTCCTCATATGGGAGACGCTCATAGTTCGGAAAGCCATCTTTCGGTACATCTGTGAATCGGACGAAGAGCATACATTCTCCTCCTTTGATGCGAGACATCGCAACGAAAGCAATAAAAAAAGCCATCCAATTTTGGAATGACGGTCTGTGAAATCACTTGTTCAATTAGAATTTGATGTTGTCGTTGACCATCTCCGCCAGCGTGAAGGCACCCATGACGATGATCAGACCGACGGCACCACCGACGAGCCAACCGACCGCTTTCGAGCGTCCACGATCTCCCCCGAAGATGAAGTAGAAGCCACCAACTGCGAAGGCGATGGCTGCCGCGATGACAGCGAGTCCTTGAAAGAACTGGAGTAAGCTGAGTCCTGTCTCATTCAATCCCATCTGTTTTCCTCCTCTCAATCTCGTGACGCGGATGCAGGCGATGTGAAGTTCAGTTTCGAGTCGAGCGCTTCTAAGATTAGTTCCTGGTTCTCCTGGATGACGAGTTGATGCTGGGCGTCGAGCCACTCCTCATAGTCTTTCCCTTGAATCCGGAGCAACTTCTCAGCAAAGGTTTTGTTCTGCTTCTGTTCACGTGTCGGCATAACATACACTCCTTCCTTGAGATTGATGCGCAGCAGCACATCCTTAAGGACAGTCGGAGTCGAGCAGGGCGGTGGGGTTAGAGCACGTTTCCCCACAAACTCTAATGTCCGGTACCAGACATCTGTCTAGGGTTTTTCGTTGACCCTCAACGGATACGTGACCTGTGGGCGAGTTTTAGGCGACTCTCGCCAAACCATTTTTGCGTATATCCCGCTCATCCGGTCACACATGAGGGACACGCCAGTATGTGATTGAAGGACTGTCCTTAGCGATATGCTGCTACAGTCATCATTTCTTCCGGTCATTGTTTCGTGTTACTCCATAAGCAGATACGTATTCATAGATAATTCATTGATGAACCAGTTTGCGGCGTGAGACATGAATCAGCTCATCATTCGGGTGCTTCCGTTTTGCAATGACTTGATTCTCACCGACGACAGTACGGATGCGATAGTAGAGTTGCGAGATTTCCTGTGTCTTCTTGCTTTCTTGTTCAATCGCAATACGACCATGTAGTTGATAGATCTTACCGTCAAACGTGCGAACGGAATCCGCAAGCGGAAGTTCAGCCAAATCGAAGCGTTCTTGCTTCAGGTTCGACCAATTCCGTTTCTTCTCCGTCCTTAAGTCGAATTCATCCCAAGGAATGGATCCTAGCGTCTGCTCACAGGCTGTCGCAAGAATTTGAACATCGAGGATAGAAGGAATCGAACGATTCCGCTCATAGGCGCTAATTGCTGCCTGTGAGATTTCTCCATACGTCTTTTCGGCCAACTCTACCTGACTCCAACCATGTTCTAGACGCTCTCGTCGTAACCACTCTCCGAATCGGTACATATACATGCTCCTTTCCTTCGAGAACCTTAGTATGACAATGTTTTCCTGGTGATAGTTAGAATATAGCAGATTATTCTGTCAATTCAATCGTTATTTTGATGTGTCAAAGCTATTACGAACTTCGAATTTTGATAAAGACAGTTCTATCAACATCTTTTTGATGCATTTCTAAAAAGTAAGGTAAATATGTATTCAAACTGTAAAATAGGCTATCCCGATAGAGTAGTGTATTTGATTAAAAATCTAGCCCTAGAATTGATTTTTGTGATTACTCTCACGACTAAATGTTAGTTTTTGTATAAAATATAGCTATTATCAGTTCGGACGTGCCCTATTCCATGTCACTCGACGATTTACATAAGACATCACTAGGGAGGTACATCCATGCAAACATTTAAATACTACGCTGTCGTCACACCTGATCTGGAGGATTATTGCTATCTCGTTCGATTTCTAGATCAAGAGAATGTTTATACTCTGATGGCGAGACACTCTTAGAAGATGTCAAACATGCTTAAAAGGTCCTCAAAGAAATTTTAGAAGCAATGATTGATTACAACCTAGCCCCGTCTCCGCCCTCAAGATTGAAGAAGCGGAAAGTCTGATTTCTCTCGAGGTTCACGTTACACCTCGGGAAACGGATGGCGTCTAAGTAGAAACTCATCGATGCTATCTATGCCGATGAGGATTAAGTTTTAGTGAAGCATGCTTAAGAAAATTTACACGACGATTTCTACTTTTATAATTAAAAGCTGATATTATACAAATACCTTTTTCTCAATGCGCACGTATATGTAGGACTATCAAACATTTATAAACCAATAAGAATTGGTTAATAGATAATGAGTTTGTATGCTTATTAACTGAAAGAGCGGATCCTAATAGGACTCCGCTCTTTCAGTTAATGTTATTCAAAAAATTTAGATTGAATTTGACCTAGTTTTTTTAGTTTTCAATTCGTACATCATATATATTAAAATTCTTTAGTCCGTTTTTGTCTCGAATGATTCCTTGATACTCAATCGAATCATTTAGTAGATTAATGACGGTCACTTGGAAGTTTGACTTTTCGACAGGGGATACTTGATATAATCGTTCGTCAGTATTAAAGATTTGTGTTCGATTAAACTGATTTGGATACTTAGCAGTTACTCGATGTTCACTCAATTTATCTGTCTTAAAATCGTAAATTCTCCATACAATGTCTTTACTTTGGTCTTCAGGTGAATCATACAGTAATAATTGACGGTTGTCGGAGATTAAATCCATTGAACCATTATATGCAAACTTATTTAATGCTTTAATTTTCTTAACGGATTTCCCATTATCGAGATAATAATCAAACGTATTGATCACACCATTCTCATCAGTTGTTTCTAAAATGTATAGTGTTCCAAATTCATTTGAAGAAACAAGTGTACGAGATTGATTTTGTTTTGGAGGCGGCGATACAAGCGGTACTTCTTCTATATGACGTTTTTTGATATCAAGACGTAGAATTTTCATATCTTTACTTGGACCATAGGCATTCTGTGCAATATAGAGTTGTTCTTTGGTGTGACCAAGTATTTGAAACACATTCTCATTATCTTGGTATTGATGACTGTTGGTTGTAGCATAAGGGAATCGCATTTTTGTATATTTCTTAGTTTTTTCATCATAGGATTGATAATTGATATGATCGGACTTCAGTTCAATTCCGTATGTATAGGTGCCATATTCGCTAGAGGATACATTTGTTCCCCGAATGAAACGATAAAAATCTTTTGGGTAGTTAATATCAATCGGATCATATAAGCTGGTTAAATAATTTTGTTCAGAAACCTTGATTGTGCCATCTAACTTTATATCATATAAATTAGGTTTGACTCGAGCGCTTGCAAGTTCGATGTGAAGATCCTTTACAGCATCATCTGTTGCCTTTCCTTGTACAGATTCGACGACGTATTCTGGTTCATCGATCATTGCAGCATAACCGAAATAGCTCCCGATCGTAATCAGACTCAATCCACCGATTGCTAATACATGTTTATAACGTCGCATGCGTTTCGTTTCACTCCTTAAATAGAGATTTTATGATTCAATAACCGGATGCTTTTCCAATAGACATAGACAAAGTAAAGAAGGAAGTAACCGATAACAAACGTCGTGATTTGATCAGGGTATAGAAAATGCGTGTTCTCAAAGAAATAAACAAGTCCTACAAGAGGAACGATGAGCAATACAACATCCATCACGACATGCAGGATTGCTAAACGTTTACGATAAGAACGTTCAATCAAAATAATGAGGAAAACAAAAGAAACAACAAGAGTTGCTACCAAAAGGATAATAAACGTATCCGCAATATTGAACGTGTAGAACATGCTTATAACTCTATTCTCTCCAAACACTCGCTTGGATTCCATTAAATCTTCAGGCATTAACCATTTGAACAGTGACCCACTTAATAAGAGAACAATCCATTGAATGCCGATGAAGCTCGCAATCGTTAGAATTACCGCAGTTAATTTCGACATCAAGATTGCAGTACGTTTCCCAGGTAACATCAGTAGTCGATAGATATACTTCGACTCACCAAACCAATCACGATACCAAATCTGGAAAGCGAGTAAGAGTATTAACATCATGGCAATGGCAATAATGTACTGGAAGTAAGAAGTCGCATCACCAAAATTAAGAGGACCACCCGCTAAACGAATTGCTTCCATTTGTGAGATGCGATCCACACGCATATACTCTTCAACGTTAGACTGATAACTTTTTATTTCATAGACGACAGAAATAAATTCTAGTACTACTAGTCCAACAAGAGCAATCAGATAAAACTTAGCTCCGCGTTTTAATTCTTCATTCAATAACATTATGAATTTTTTCATCGCTGGAATACCTCACGCATCCGGTCCTGAACCGATTTTCCATATAACTCACGCATCTCCTCAGCATCATCTTCATGGATGATTTTACCGTCTTGTAAGAAAACGACTCGATCAATCAAGTGCTCGACCTCTGCTATTTCATGCGTCGTCATTAAGATGCCGCGTCCTTCCATGTAGTGACTTGAGAAAATCCAAGCAATCTGTTCCTTCGTAAAGAGATCGATACCTGCTAATGGTTCGTCTAGCAACAAGTAGGGACGATCGAGCGAGAAACCGAGTAATAAATTAACCTTCGCTTTGTTTCCCTTTGATAAGTCACTAATCTTATCCGTTGACAGGAGTTTGAAAAATGCCATCAATTCTTCTGCCGTCTTGCGATTCCAATCTGGATAGAAGTCTTCCATATAAAGAATCGCATCCCCAACAGTCATATAACCAGGCATCGTCGAAAGGTCCGGCACAAATGCAATCCGCTCACGCGACATTTCCCCATCCACTACAATCGTCCCTGCGTCCAGTGGGGTGAGCCCCATAATACTTTTTAAAATCGTTGACTTCCCTTCACCGTTCAAACCAATCAGACAAGTGAGTTGGTTCGGTGGTACCGTGAAGGATACGCCTTGAAGTACAGGACGCTTTCGTCCGTATTTTTTATGTAAGCCGTGCACCTCAAGCATCAAGCTCACCTCGCTCATTGGTTTGATACACGTTCTGAACCGTCGACATAACTTCATCAAGTGGCACTTGAATCGCTTGTACTGCTGTGACAAACTGTGCGACTGCCTCACTTAATAATTCGGAGCGTACACGTTCGACGACTTGTGGATCAGTCGTGATTCTACTTGGTACATTTCGTTCTGTCGTGATCAATTGTTGTTCCTCCATTTCCTTATAAACTTTCTGTGCCGTATTCGGGTTGATCCCTAACTCTGCAGCAAGGGCACGTCGAGACGGAATTTCCTGTCCACCAACAAACTCTCCAGTCGCAATCCGTTCCTTAAACCAACGAATGACCTGTAAGTAGACGGGACTTCTTTGATCGAATTCCAAGTAATTCACCTCTTTATAATCAATGTATTAAAACAATAGTACATCCGATTACTGTATCATACCGACAGTACATCACAGAGTCAATCTTCTTTACTAAATTCCCATTAATTTTCTTAAAAGCCCAATCGTCTTTTTAATCTTTTCGACATGCATGAGTTACTAAGCTTCTTGAATCTTAAAAATCCCTTTCTTCAAGATTTTATGACGATGATTTATATTTTTAAAGATCTTATATGACAGAGAACAAGACTGGTAATTAGATTCTAATAACCATGCTGAATCACCGTCTTTTTTCATGCCAAACACAAAATGATACTGCTCTTAAGGTGTTAGATGATGTTTTCTTTACCTCATAAAAAATCGTCCTAAAAGGATAAGAGTTTTTATTCATACTCAATAAACGCCCACAATTTTTTCTTAGGTTTATCCCGGTATTTGCCTTAAAAAATATCTTAAATAATAAGGGGAATTCAGGTAAAAAATGTAATCATAAATGATATGATTGATTATGGGTAACTGGAAAGGGGAGAGGTTATATGCTTTGTGCATCTCTTTTTTATTGGAAGAATAACTTTTAATTAAAGGGAGAACTCATAATGAAATTAGAAACTCAGAGATTACTTGTTATGCCATGTACAGAAAAAACAATGGAAATCGCTATAGAACAGTCATATGATAACGGACCTGAGGTTTCATTCTTTTTAGCAGAGTTAAAAGAAAAACCGTACTTATTATATTGGGGTAGTTGGTTCGTTATTCGAAAAATAGATGGTATGATTATCGGTGATATTGGCTTTAAGGGAATACCTAACGAAGAAAAAGTCGTGGAAATAGGATATGGTATTCTTGAAAGCTATTGTAATAATGGGTATGCAACAGAAGCATTAAAAGTACTTATTCAATGGGCTTTTGCAACTTCGAAAGTTGATAAAGTAATAGCTGAGACAGTTCATGATAATTTTGGGTCAATTCGAGTACTTGAAAAACTAGGAATGAGAAGAAGTAGTTTGACTGAAAAAATGATCAATTGGGAAGCATCGATATAAAAATGATAAGATAGATTCTACTTTACGTTTTAAATTAATGGATATATGAGAAGTTAAAAGAGGATGCGTGTGCATCCTCTTTTTCGTGTAATGGAAAATGAATGTGTAACGGTATCATGTTCTTTTCCTCTTGTAGAAACCTTCAATGATTTTATAAGAGTGTAGAAGTCGATGCTCTTACAAAATCATTGCCGAAAAATTCATCTTTCGCTTCTCTCGGTCTTTGATTTGATAAGCAGAAAACCAACAGGTCGTTGGAATTCGCTTAGAACTTACAAAAAGAACCAAATGTTCGATACTAAATTTTATTAAAAAGAACAAGGCTGAGAAGGATAACAAGCAAAAAGGCAAGAACTTGGCGAGATAATCAGTTACGAATCAAAAACAGGCGTCTACAACGCCAAAATCGATGTTTATTAATACTCGCGAAAGAAAACAGGACCGCGCGTTGACTGAAAAAGGTGTCTTGATCTTAGGCAAAGAGCGAGCAAACGAAGTCATTTGATTTGCTAAACATCAAGTAGGGCGGAGATTGATTATGCTGAAGAAAGCCGCAGAAAAGAAAAAGCAAGCCAAGATCAAAATAATCAAGTGCAATGAGAGAAGTACTGAAATGAAGCGTCAGAAATCCTTATAGTCAATTTTAAGCGGAAATGTGTGTTTTAATACGTTACAGAATAATGAATAGACTCCCTCAGAATCGCTCCTTGAATGCTCTAAAAGAGAGCTATCACGAGGATAAAATTTAACCGCTCTGCGGGACTAATATTCAATATGTGAGAACCTGCTAAACGGAGAGAGATCCCTTTGTAATTGAGGAAGAAGGGGAGTCGATCAATTAATAATGACCTTACTCAAATATCGGGTTCAAGAGTTTCTTTGATATAAATTATAGATTCTACATCAAGTGCATATTGAGAACCATTGCTTTTGTATAAAAAAAAGTTTTTACTTTCGCTAGTTTTTATAGACATGATTTCAAAAAGTACCTCATCAAGGGATTTATCGGAAATATTGAATTCTTCACCAGTAGTAATTTTAATTTTAACGCTCAATTTTTTCACTCCCTTTCTCTTTGATGTCTTTATTTTACCAAATAAAACACCCAAATATAAATTGATTTTAAGTAAATAAACTTTAGAGTTTAGATAATTTAATAAAAGCATCCTTAACGTTTTAAGTTGCTGTGAGATCGTTTCGCTATTGTAATCATCAATCATGCCAGGCCTCATCAAAATCAGATGCTAATCTTTCAAATGCCTAAATAACGATTCCATCGAGACATTATCTAGACAGTTTTCTCCAAAAGACGTGGATGGAAGTATTTTCATCTCTTGGATACGTGTTTGATAAGCAGAATGCGCTTATTAAAATCTGTGAAAGGGAAACTATTTATACACAAAAAAAAAGAAAACAAGTAAGTGAACCCTTTATACCCCAACACTTTAAAAAGAAATGGAAAGAACGTTATCCTTACACTTAAAAAGATTAATTTACTCTTTGATAAAAAGGTTAAATTGTAAAATAGTGATGTGACGTTCTCCTGCTTGTCATCTTTGTTATGATTAGAATGAAAGGAGCACGATTACATATGATGATGTTATTTTGGATCGCTTTAGTTATTTGCCTTATCGGTCTTGTCTTTACCTTAAGAATTGGTCAAAAACCTTCAGAAGAACAATACGACTATAAAACCTCAGCTAAGAACATGTCATGGATGTACTTCATTTTTTTACCGATTATTCTCATTTTGTTGGGATTTCTCTACTATTTCTTGAGTTAAAGTAAGTCGATAGCTATTTATACGAAAAAGAAGAGAATGCACATCATAAAGAATGCGCTCTCTTCTTGCTCTCAATAATCAAATGTGCAGACCAGATTATCGCGATCAGCATCAAGTGACTTATGTTTGAACATTTTACGTTCTAGCAGCATTTGAATAACGCCGAAGTACATCATCTTTCGATAGAGAATTGGGACTTTCAAATTCTATAAAATAGTCTAATTGCCACTTTTGTGTTGCGATGGCTTGTTTACTCGCTGGTTGGTCCCAACTCGGATAGACACGAATTGCCATTTTTCCTTTCGTCTTATCCGTCTTAAGGATCTTATGTTCCTTTAACACTTCCCTCGGAAAAGCAAATTGACCAAATCGATTCGAGTCAGTGAACGTATTCACAACTAACAAATCCATCGCCGTTTCCTCTGAAAATGGTTGATTTTTATTCAGTGTATCCTTTTCCCAAATCACTACAAACTGACCGAGTTTAGCGGGGGTCACTTTAGCAACTCGAAAGCGAACGGAAGTTTCCCCGATATAGAATCGTCCCGCTCCATATGTAGCATTCTGCACTTCTTCGCGTATAGCATGTGGCGTCAATCCACAGGGTACATATAGTTGTTCATTGATATGTGCTAACGCTATCCAAAAATCGTCCATTCTTATCTACCATCCTTTATCTTACTTAGAGCGTTAATTGAATTGATATCAAACATCGAAAGTTGTCGACAACACAGCTATTGATAAAATCTCAATAGAGCACGTAGTACTCATACTTAAATTGTAGAACCTTCTTTTGTTTGAAGTGACGACATTAGTTGATAAAAGTACGTAGCATCGTTTGTTTTATTCAACTGATACCATGCTTCTAACGTATTCGGTTGAAAGACATCCATTGCGCCAATTGTTTCTCTTGCAAATTCGAGCGGGGCCACACCGGAAGCCGTAATCAATTGGCCGTCTCTGACGACAGAACCGTTTTGATGCAACGTGTTTCCTCGATATGCTGGATAGATCATTTCAAGATAAGATTGGTCATTACTCGTATGATGGAAATGTTCTAAGTAACCAGCTTTTGCCAAGCCATGGACAGCACCACAAATTGCTGCGATGAATGCCCTTTGATTGAAGGCATTATCAACTTGTTTTAACATAAGGTCGTGTATTGGATGCCCCCAACTTTCTCCACCTGGAAGCACGATTAAGTCCTGTTCACTCACGTTCATTTCTTCAACTGTGATATCGGGCTTAACGCGAAGCCCGCCCATCGTCGTTATCGTATCTCGGCTTACACCGACAGTAATGACATGTAAGGGCTTCTCACCCCTTTTAAAGTACCGGCCTGATTTTAATTCAGCCATTACGTAACCGTATTCCCAATCCGATACTGAATCGAAGACATAAAGATACATCTGCTTTGTCATTTTTCCACTCTCCTAAATATGCCATAGGCTTATTTTAGAATGGTCTTCCTGACACCTACCGTCAGTAAAGATCAAGTTTGAGAATGAAATTCTACTAGTTCCAAAAGGCGCTCGACAATCAGTTGCTTAGCCTCCGTAGGGGAGAGTACCTGTACTGCCGTTCCATATGTAATGAGTAAGCCTGGTATGTATGTTTCTAGCACAGAAGTCTCAATGAAAAAGACAATTTCTCGCTGTTCTTGTTGTTTGATACAGTTCTTCAAGTACCAGTGACGACTAAGCTCTTCAATGGCTGTCTCGGTTCCTCTGATGACAAGATCAATTTTCTTCGATTCATTCGTTTCACTGCTAGGTAAGAGTTCGGTCAAAAAGAGATCTGATTCTCTGAATGATTCGGGTAGGAGAAAGAGATGATCAGTCACAGTCAATTGTTCAATCCGGTTTACTCGGAAATTACGTATCGCGTTTCTCAAATGACAATGTCCTGTCACGTACCAGGCACTTTTCCAATAGACAATCTTGTAGGGATCTACTCTACGCTTCTCAGTTTTTTCAGCGTTAGGGCGTCTATATATAATCTCGATACTGAATCGCTTTAAAATCGCACTCTCGATGCGGGAGAGATTACGTGCTGCGGAAGCAGTTAATGGGACATGTTCATGCGCTACTTCAAGTGCATCAATCGGAAGCTGCAGTGCATCCGTCTCCTCTACTTTCGAATGTCGATTAATTTTTAAAATGGCATTCTGTAAGCTTGTACTTCCGTAATAGCCTGCTTTTTCAGCAAAGATCGCTGCATGGTAAAGGGCACTCTGTTCCTCCTGATCAAAGTAGAGAGGAGCATCTACAAAATGATTCAAAAGAGTATATCCGCCATTCACACCCGTTTCAGCAACAATAGGAACTCCACTCATGGAGAGCGTATCCATGTACCGATAGACGGTCCGCACATTCATTTCTAGCTGTTCAGCGATTTGTTTTGCCGTGATTTTATTTCCTTCTCGTAGTAGCCATAAGATAGCAAGTAAGTTATCGCTTTTTGCCACAATTCTCGCCTCTTTTTTATTTTTGTCATTTTTTAGTTCATTTAACTTTATGATGTAGGCTAGCTATGTTCCCTATCTATCTCATAAACATACAGTTTTGAATGATTTTCCTGTTTATTAAATGCTCCTTTAAATGCATCATCTCACCTATTTTGCATTAAAAAGAAGGGTTCTAAGATTTATTTCAGAAGCACTTTAGAACTAGGCGTAAAAAAGAAATAGATGGGTATTTATTACTTAATATGATTCATTTTTCAAAAATCAACGGCAGAGATAGGGAGGTTTTAGGAAGAGAGGAGATTTCGTCATGATTCATCTGGTAAACGATTTAATAGTCAATTTAGCGCTCATTGCACTGTTCGTGCTACTCTCTCTTTTTTGCTACAAACGTCTTACAATCGAGTCGCATACTACTACCTTTATGAAAAAGTACTTATTCGTGATCATCTTAGCACTGATTGCCTGTTATTGGGTAATCATTAACGAGATCTCGTTTCGCGGTTTTACATTCGACTTCTCGATCGTCCTGCTAATCATCGCCCTCTATTATGGGGGGACAAGTTACGGGATCATCACATGGTTCATTCTGTTGATGTGGCAAGTTGTGACCTTAACGAACGATGAGTTTTTTCTATTCCCTTGGATCTTAATCACTTACACCGTCATCTTGAGTATTGTCTTACTGTTAAAGCACTTATTACGAGACGAGTTCAAGACACTCCCCCTTATTATCACCTGCTGTTTACTTATCCACTTGCCACTCGTCTACATCAGTGAAAACGACATGAATTCTTTTGTGGAAAATGCGATTTTATTTAGTTTTTATATTGCCTCAGTAGCCGTCATCATCCATTCATTCCTGTATTATGTCAAACAACATTATGGACAAGTGAGACTACATCAAGAATTAGCACTGACGGATTCTTTAACCGGGCTTCATAACCGTCGTGCCCTTGAAGATCAAGTGGACTACTTTATGATTGCCCATCCCTCATTTACGGTCATGATGATTGACATCGATCACTTCAAGTTCGTTAATGATAAATATGGACACGACCAAGGAGACAAAATCTTATCACAGATCAGTGATTTGCTCGGAGAACACACGCCGCATAATGGTATCGTCGGTCGATATGGAGGAGAGGAGTTCATGCTCCTTATCCCTGAAACACACATTTCTTATACAGATCAATTGGCAGAAGACATTCGAGTATCTTGTGCATCGACACGCTTTCATATCCATCAGGAAGAGTACATTCATGTTACCCTATCGATCGGGATCTCTTCATGTGATTCACGAACATCTGTCAGCTTCATGGAAGTAACAAGAAGTGCAGATGCAGCTCTGTACGAAGCGAAGCATCGCGGACGAAATCAGGTCTTTAAATCTATATAACCGGTTTCTTCATTTTTATCTAAATTAGGTGAGAATACTCCCACTTCTAAACGTCGTGGATGAAGCCCCAGTAATAGTGAGAGATGAATCGCCAACCTCCCTTTCGAGTACATTATCTGGAAAGGAGGTGCACATCATGTTAAAGCATTCCGCGTACAAGTTCGTACTACACCCGACGAAAGAGCAAAAATTTCTGATTATCAAGACGACGGTTATTCGCGCTTTGTCTTCAACTATTTCTTATCGAAGTGGGAAGAGACTTACTAAGAGACCGGAAAAAGGGCTCTCTTACGGCTCTTACTTCCGTTGTTGAAAGAAGTCGATAGTACGTCCGTACAAACGAGCATCAAGCATCTGGCAGATGATTGATGCTCGTTTCTTCAAGAAGCAGAACGTACGCCTACGCTTCAAGTCGAAGCGAAACCTGTCCAATTCTATAAGCCGAACATCCAAGGTATGTCTCAACTTCCGGAAGTCTCGATTTTAGGCAACATGATTAAACTTCCAAATCTGAAGTGGGTACGTTTCGCGAACTCGAAGCTGGTAGCAGGACGAATTCTGAACGCGACGATCCGACGCACCGCTTCAGGCAAATACTTCGTTTCCCTGCTCTTTGCACAGGACATCAACGAACTGCTGAAGATGGGTGTGTCCGTCCACATCCATCACGACCGTGATATGAACGCAGAACCGAATCTCAAACAAGGAGAAGAACGTATCTTAGCTTCTTCAACCGCCAGAGCGACGGAGTTAGCCTGATCACGTTTCGACCGATTGGTCGAATCACTCAGGAATCCACCACCTCTAAGTAAACCGAAGGGGGGAGTTCAGGAGTCTATCTAGATTGGGCTTTTTCTATCATTACATCTATATCACTTGTTTTTCATAGTCTCAGTGTAAACAATACTAGTATTTAAATTTTAAAAGTAAAAGAATTGAATCACGAATAGAAATTTAAAAGGAAAGTTTATCATCAAAATCGATGAATAAATCTTTTTTTGATTATGATATCCGTATGACATAATTTTTTTTACGTTCAATCCCCTAATAAAACATGAAAAATATGGAATGTGGGTATGAAATAAATGTCGAAGTACCACTACATATCATAACGTATATATTCATTTTTTATGACGCTAAGGGAGGGCTTTATGGATAATATTTTTAATATTCAATGCACGGAAGAAATCTTAAATCGTATCGATAAATTAAATAAGAACTCTCAACCTAAGTGGGGAGCAATGGACGTCGCTCAAATGCTATCTCATTGCTCCGCTTTTCAAGACATCGCCATGGGATATTCTACTCCAACAAGAAGTTGGTTAGGTTTCGTTGTAGGAAAAGTAGCAAAGCCGATTTTTTACAATAACAAGCCGTTACCAAAGAATATGTCTACTATCCCAACTATTTTGATCGTTGATCCAAAAGAGTTTGAAAATGAGAAGAACAAACTTAAACAAAAAATTAAAATCTTCCAAATGAACGGTCCAGAAAGTTGCACGACTCATCCACATCCTTTTTTCGGAAGGCTTACTGCTGAGGAGTGGGGAAAAGGAATCTTTAAACACCTTGATCATCATCTACAGCAGTTTGGTGTGTAGACCATTTCTTTTGTCACCTCATTTTTTTATTTAATGGAATGAGAATATTTTAAAAAGATGCTCATCTTTTGAATTCTAGTTGCTCCTTCATTAGGATGAATTTTAGTTAACGATAAAATTGAATTAGCTTGTAGATAAAAAATATACTCTAAGTTGCTCGATACTAAATCTTACCAAGAGAGGTTGATCTACTAATCCATACAAGTGAGGTGCTAAAATGACGAAATCTTTTAGAGAATTGCAGATGTATAACAATTTTAATGAACTGGCCGATGATGTATTACAATTTGCACATGAGATTTTACCTCATCAAATGCTGTATCTATCAGCGATCGAGAAAGAGAAGCAACTGATCTTTAAAATTGCAAACAAGAAAGCTGACATTCCCATGACGGATGGGATGATTCTCGACTTGAATCACTCCCTGTGTAGTTTAGTAGACTTCGAGAAAAAAATACCATTGGTGTTAGAAAACATACCTGCAGAAGGGGATCTTGCGGGATTAAATGAAGCACTTGAACAAGCAAATGTTCGATCTTATCTTGGAATGCCAATTGTCCTAACGAATGGTGAAGCGTTTGGCACATTGTGTGCTATCAATGATGAAGTAAGTCTATATGAGGAAAGAAATATTGAGCTATTGCAACGAATCGTCCGTCTGTTCCTCTACTACTTAGAGTTAGAACGATTCGCTTGGAAAGATGCATTGACAGGACTCTACAATCGACGCTACCTTAGTAAACATTTTGAAGATCATCCTCACCATGCCGGAGCACTTTTCTTTTTAGATTTGGATGGATTCAAACGTGTTAATGATGTCTTTGGTCACGAAGTAGGGGATCGTGTCCTACAAGAAGTAGCTCGACGACTCCAACAGTTTGCGGGAGAATATCCTCATGCCCATGCGGTTCGTTTAGGAGGAGATGAATTTGTTCTTCATTTCGCTCATCAAGGAGAGCGAGAAGAGTGGGAACAGTTAGCAACACGCATCCTAATGAGTCTCTCTATCTGGGAATCTGCCTATCGTGTATCAACGAGTATCGGGATCTTAATGTATAGCGAAGAGAATGACCAACCTGTTGAAACGCTTTTACAACAAGCAGACGTTGCCTTGTATGCAGCAAAGGCTTCTGGGAAGAACACATATCAATTTTATAAAGCATTGACCAATTAAAAGATTACGATACACCATTAGTAAAATTTCTTATCTTCCTTTTATAGTTGTTTCATACAACTATAAAAGGAAGTAAGTTAGTTTATTAGCACCCATCATCGATAATGTTATTTTTATATGTAGCTTTCAATTAATTTCTACTAACAGATAAGTATTCTTCTACCGATCCTCGTGTTTTCTTTGCTCACTCTCATCCCTTAGGCAATCATATAGGATATAAGTCATTGATTTTTCTTTCGTCTCAAAATAAATAGTATTCTCTTTTTAGTGAGACAAAAAATAGTTGCACTAACTGGAACCTTTACTAGGACTTTAAAATACGTCCGGTCTTCACTTTCATCAATAATCGTGTTATGTCACCTTTTTACCCTTAATTAATTTACTTGTGATAATTATCTGTTATCACAAGTAGTTGTTTGTTATAATATTTATAGAGACATTATGTAATACAATTATATATCAAAAATTAAACATATATACACATGTATATTATTCATAATTTTATGTAACACTTAAATAAACAGTGGTTTACTTAGCAAATGAACAAAAAAGGCGTCAAAAAGAGGAAGCGTTAAGTAGAGAGATCGGAGGATGGATGATGAACGAAGAAGAAATGAACGAAATCGTGATCAGAGAAGAAGCAGCGCTGGCATTTGCTGATAGTCGGGAAAAGCTACTCGCAGTGCTCGAAAACGATCACTTAAACATGGAGGCGCTCAGCGACCTCGAGATCTTCGAGTTATTCTGGGCGACGGAGTTGTTTCCGATTTATAGTCAAAAAAGCCCGCATACAAAGCGGGCCTACAAACAAGATCTTGATTATATTCTCCGATTCTTTGTGACCAAGACACAGGGTGTTAAACAACTGACGATTCTCAACTTGCATGAGTATTTGAAGGATGTTCATGACCAGTACGCACCGCGGACTGTCAAAAGACGCAACGCCATGTTGCGGCGTTTCCTACGCTTTCTACACATTAATGATTATCACGCGCGTGACCTGTCAGTACAGGTGAAGGACCAGATGAAGCCGGAGCCGCTCCGTCGCGAGATTGACTTCGACGAGATGGAGGCAATCGCCCTCGCCTTTCGCCACACAGTGAAGCAGAAAAAGCATCGCGAGCTGTTGCAGCTGCGGAATGAGACGATGGGCTATCTGTTGTTGACGACAGGGATGCGGGCTTCCGAGTTATTAGCGCTACAGTTCAGTCATGTACATGAAACGCATTCCATCAACTACATCGAGTTTAAAGGAAAGCGTGAAAAGTGGCGACGCATTCCGTTATCTCAAAAATCAATCCATCTTATCGATCGATTAAAGCAACTAATGCAAATTGAAGGGGTAACGAACCCTTATATTTGTTTCAATATTAGGACTAATAATAATTCTATTTCTTATGAAGCATTGAGACTTATCGCTCAAGCAGCTTCCGCACAATTAACATCACAAAAAAATTCACCCCACTGGTTTCGCCGCTCTTTTATTACAAAGCTATTAGCGAATGGTATTTCTTTATATGAAGTCATGAATCTTTCGGGGCATGAGTCAATAACGACTACGAATACGTATCTTCAACAATTAAAAAAATCTAATTCAAATGTGCTACCTTATGATTAAGGGACTTTTTATATAAAACGTCAAATCTCCTTAATAATTAGACATTGATTAATATACGAGAAAATATAACATTTTTTGATCATTCTACTAAGTTTACTTGTATATTAGATTTTTATATAAAACGACCCTTTACCAGTGTCTAAGCCATTATGGCATTATTTAATTAAATGTACGCTTTTTGAGATGAAAACACCTTTTCAAATAACATATTTCTGTGGGTTTAAAAGACACACTAAGCAAACGTCCTAATTTTTAGACGTTAATTTAGCGTGTCTTTTATTAGCTTTTTTGATTTGGTTCTTCCAGGTCTAGTAATCTGTATCACGTACCTTTAAACTGTCTGTTGCTGGTTTCCATATGAACAGATCTGAATGTCCAATCTCTTTGCTTGTTTTATATTAAGTCCATTGAGTGTCTGGCGGAGCATATGTTTTAAAATCGTACGCTACAAGTAACTTTCTATAACCTGTACTTCCTTTTCTTTCTACATCATAATTTTTTAAGTACTCTTTTATATCTTCCAACTTAATTCGTCCTTTTATAACACCTGTGAATATCTCATCTTCTCTACTACTTCTACTTATATCCTTATCATCTAATATGTCTGATATCGTTTCATGTTTCTCTCCCATACCTTGTTTAGCACTCATCACAGATTTTATTTTATTCTTTTGAATATCCTTTAAGAAATCCGCTTTTTCTAAATTGGGCTGAACGGTATGAAAACCATAAATCGGGAAAAATTGACTTTGTTGAACATGTTGCTTATCTATCAAACTCAATACTTGATGATTCTCCTCATCAATATATTCAAAGTAATTTGAAATAATTTCAGCAATATCCTTAGAGTCATAACGAACGCTATTTTGTGAACCGATAACTAAAACTTTCTCATCGTTGTTGAGCGAATCAATATTGTCCGTAAATTTGACTTCTATACTGCCCCCTGCGTATATATCTTTAACGATATTTTGAACTTTTCTAATATCCATTGCTGATACAGGTAAATTCAAATTAGATAAAGGCTTATACAAGCCTATAAAATTATCTGTTTTTAGCTTGTTAATTCTAATAGTCGAATACCCTTCCATGTCTATATCATGATCGGTTACTTCTAAATTTGTTGATCCCTCTTGATATTCCACAAGTAAAAATTGTTTTCTGATTCGATCGGCTTCATGTGTATTAGGGTTTATGTAAGTAAATATGGTGCTTAAAATTTTCTTTATGTTTGTATCGCCAATTCCATAACCCAAAAATATTATAGGATTATGAATGAATAAAGAGAGTAGTTGCGCTCTAATTAATTCGTATTTTTTATCAAATTTTTCGTAATCTTTTCTCGTTATAATTATATTCTCTGCATCATTAATACACCCATGAATCTTATAAACAGAACCATACGGATTACTAAGTAAAATATTGTTTCCTATCAACGAGTTAAAGTCGAAAGTTTTTTCTATGAACGTGTCATAATTAGTAGTAATTACCGAACCAATGTTCTTTCTAACTTTTATTAACTCTGCTATTTCATTTTGCATGCTTTCTTTTTCGGTATAATTCTCTAACAGTAAAGATATATAAATTTTGAATCTACTTAAAGGTTTATCTTTTTTCATATTCTCATAGAATATCTCATTAGCTCGTTTAAGTTTACCAGTGTTTTTTTCCATACAAAATGCATTGAATTTCCCTTCTAGTTCTTCTGCGATCCCTTGATAATTAAATTGACCATTTTGGAGGGCATGCCTGGATTTAATATCGTAATAAGTTTCTTCTCTACCATATATTTCGTAAGAAATTGCATACAATAAACCATCCCAAGTATAGGATTCTTCCAAATAACGGAGGCTCATACCAGTGCCTACAAATAATACTGGATGATTAGTAAATCGATTAATAAATTCTTGGATGTGCATAGAACACCGCCTTATATAAATTAGTTACAAGATTATAATTCTGTAGATCGTACGTTTTTTTTTTATCTACTTGCATAATCCTAATATAACGTAATGTTTCTCTTGTACTACTGCGATATAACC